>JALZVW010000124.1 GCA_023301745.1 Arenicella sp.
TGTTTCTTTTGCGAAAAACTCGCCAAATGGGCCTGAAATAGTCACTTCATCACCTTCTTTCAAATTAAAGATGAACGACGACATTTGACCCGGTGGTAAGCCTTCAGTACGTGGCGGAGGCGATGCTATACGAACATTCAACATGATAATGCCCTGTTCTTCGGGGTAGTTCGCCATTGAGTAAGCGCGCACAACCGTTTCTTCAACTACCGACTCATACTGCCAAATATTAAAGTGGTCCCAATCAGGCTTGTATTCATCCTGAACCGAAAACTCTTTGTAGTTAACCTTGTGAGGTGGGCACTCAATTTGAATGTAACCACCGGCACGAAAATCGACGTTCTCGCCTTCTGGCAGCTCTAATACAAGTTCTTTAATGAAGGTTGCAACATTGTCGTTAGAACGCACCTTACAACGCCACTGTTTAACACCAAACACCTCTTCAGGCACTTCGATTTTCATGTCTTGCTTAACCGAAACCTGGCACGACAGACGGTCGCCACAGGCCGCTTCACGTTTGGTGATGTGTGTCTCTTCGGTGGGCAAAATTGAACCGCCACCATCGTGAATTTTGACACGACACTGCGCACAGGTACCGCCACCACCACAAGCCGACGGCACAAACAGCGAGTTCTCAGCTAATACGCTCAGTAACTTCCCGCCTGCGGGTACTTCTATTTCTTTTTCGCCATTAATAGTGATTTTGACATTACCCGTTGCGACCAGCTTACTCTTCGCGAACAAAATAACGGTAACCAGGGCTAAAACAATCACGGTAAAAAAACCGACGCCTAATCCGATCTCTAACATAAGTCCGAGTCTCCTTTGCTACAACTGAATGCCTGAAAACGCTAGGAACCCTAGCGCCATCAAGCCAACAGTAATGAATGTGATACCTAAACCTTCTAGGCCGTCGGGTACATCACTATATTTCAACTTTTCGCGGATACCGGCCAGTGCGACAATTGCCATCGCCCAACCAATTCCGCTACCGGCACCATAAACCACACTTTCAGAAAAAGTGTAATCACGCTCAACCATAAATAGTGATGCGCCCAAGATCGCGCAATTAACCGTAATCAGCGGTAAGAAAATTCCCAACGCGGTGTAAAGTACTGGTACGAAACGATCTAAAAACATTTCAAGAATTTGAACCAGAGCGGCAATCACACCAATATAACTAATTAAGCCTAGAAAACTTAGATCAACATTGGGTAAACCAGCCCACGCTAGAGCACCTTCTTGAAGAAGGTTTTGATAGATCAAATTATTAATTGGCACAGTAATGGCCAATACAACAAATACCGCGAAACCTAAACCAAAGGCTGTTTCAATCTTTTTCGATACCGCTAGAAATGTGCACATTCCCAGAAAGAATGAGAGCGCTAAGTTCTCAATAAAAATCGCCTTAATGGCTAAACTGAGTAAATCCATTAGTGAGACCCTCCACCATGAGCTGCGGTATTGTGTGCGTTTTGCATTTCGAAATCTGGTTTTTCAACTTGTTCGGGGTAGAAAGCTCGAATCCCCCAAATGGTTAAGCCGATGATGATAAACGCACTCGGCGCTAGTAACATCAAACCGTTTGGAACGTACCACCCGCCCTCTGAAACAGGTGACAGAATTTGATAGCCTAATAATGAACCAGAACCAAAAAGTTCTCGAACTGTACCCACAATAATCAAGATTACCGAATAACCTAGGCCGTTGCCGATACCATCCAAGAAAGAATTCCATGGGCCATTTTTCATTGCGTAGGCTTCAGCACGGCCCATGACGATGCAATTAGTGATAATCAAACCGACAAAAACGGCGAGTTTCTTACTTACATCAAAGGCATAGGCCTTCAAAACTTGGTCTACCACGATAACTAATGACGCAATAATAGTCATTTGTACAATGATTCGAATACTCGATGGAACGTGATTCCGAATCAAACTTATCGAAAGGTTCGAAAATGCTGTCACGCTAGTTAATGCCAGACACATAATCAACGCCACTGACAACTGTGTTGTTACCGCTAGCGCTGAACAGATTCCTAAGATCTGTAAGGCAATCGGGTTGTTCGAGACTAAAGGTTCAAACAGTGCTTTTCTTGCTTCACTTGCCATGACTAACCTTTCTCCGTATTCAATAGTTTGTTTACCGACGCTTGAGCCTTACCACTACGTACTCGCTCTAAGTATGGGCCGAATGCGTTCTTACCCATCCAAAATTTAATTAAGTTCGATACGCCGTTACTGGTCAGTGTTGCACCCGCTAGGCCATCAATTTTATATTCAGCACCCGGTGTCGCACTGCTAACATTGCCTTTTATTACACTCAATACTGGCTCGCCTTGAGCATTACTAAGTTGCTTGCCGCTCCAGCTTGCTTGCCACTTTTCATTCTCAATTTCACCACCCAGACCTGGCGTCTCACCGTGTTCATAGAAGGTGATGCCGCTAACCGTTTGGCCATCGCTTTCAAGCGCGATAAAACCGTACATGGTTGACCATAGGCCATAACCTTTAATCGGGAGGATGATTTTACTTACCTCATTGCCATCTCTCAAAAGGTAGACGTTGCCATATTTAGACATACCTCGAATAGACGCTATATCTTGCGACTTATCTAAATCAATACGGTATTCGGTATCATTAGCCGCTTTGCGTTGATCAAACGTAATCGCGTCGACTGCATCGGTATATTCCCCGCTAGCCATGTCAACAATGCGCGGTTCAATCTGTGTAAATAACTCGTCAACCGTCTTGTTAGCGTCAACAATACCGGCAACCGTTAGAATATTGCTCTTTTTATCGAGCAGTTTGTTAGCAACCTGTTGTGGTTTGAGTATGGTCGCCGCACCCGAGACAACCACAGAACAAAGCAAACACAAAAGAGTCGCCACTCCAATTGTCTTAACAATATTGTCATTGGGGAGGTGGAAAAAACCGCCCTGTCGTAACATGTTCATGTTCATTTTCATGTTCTCTCCTCCTATGCGGCGTAGCGCGCGGCGCGACGTTTAACATTAGCCTGAACCACAAACCAATCGATTAACGGCGCAAACAAGTTAGCGAATAAAATAGCTAACATAATGCCCTCTGGGAAGGCCGGGTTAACCACACGAATCAAGACAGTCATTAAGCCGATCAATACGCCGTACCAAAAACGGCCAGTGTCGGTCATAGACGCACTGACTGGGTCAGTCGCCATAAACACCATGCCAAAGGCTAGACCGCCAATAACGAAATGCCATTGCGGTGTGATGCTGAACATCGGATTTGTTTCACTGCCAATAATATTGAACAGTAAGCTGGTCGCGACAACGCCCGCAACAACCCCAAGCATAATGCGCCATGACGCCACTTTAGTGGCCAATAGAAATACGGCACCAATACCAATAGCGATCAACGAAGTCTCACCTATCGAGCCCGCTAAATTACCTAGCAATGACTGTTGAATGCTAAAACCAGCACTGGTCAATGCCTCAACACCGCCTTGAGAAGCAACACTTAACGCGGTTGGGTTAGTAAAACCGTCTACCGCAACCCAAACAGCATCACCTGAGATCTGCGCTGGGTAAGCAAAATAGAGGAATGCTCTGGCAGTTAAAGCCGGGTTTAAAAAGTTTTTGCCCGTACCACCAAACACCTCTTTACCGATAACAATGCCAAAACTGATACCAATGGCCGCCTGCCAAAGAGGCAGCGTTGCTGGAACAATCAAGCTCAGTAAGATCGAGGTAACAAAGAAACCTTCGTTGATTTCATGCCCCCGAACCGAGGCAAATAATATCTCCCAGAAGGCACCAACAAGAAACACGGTTGCGTAAATTGGGAACCAATACCAAAAACCATGCCAAAAGTTGTCAAATACGCTGCTTGGATCAATGCCGATGCCGAACCAAGTTAAAATATCGCCGCGCCAGCCAACAACCTCAGTCAGCCCCATGCTGGCCATCACTGTATTTGCTTGTAAGCCAGTGTTATAGCAACCCATAATCACGGCAGGCATCGCAGCGATCCACACGTAAATCATCACTCGTTTGAGATCGATCGCATCACGAACATGATTGCGGCCTTGATTAACATCAGCGGGCGAATAGAAAAATGTGTCCATCGCTTCGTATAAAGCGTAGAACTTTTGATACTTACCGCCTTCAACTACATGCGGGTGAATATTATCTAATGTACGTCGCAGAAAAGACATATTAACCTTCCACCTCAATTTGGGTAAGCGTAGAGCGCAGCACTGGGCCGAAATCATGCTTACTAGGATCGACAAACGAGCACAACGCTAAATCTTCTTCAACCAGTTCCAAGCAACCGAGTTGCTGGGCGGCATCAGTATCTTTAACTAAAAGAGACTTAATCATCGGCGTTGCTAAAATATCTAATGGCATCACTTTTTCAAACACCCCAATTGGCACAATCGCCCGCGGGCTGCCATATTGAGAGGTTGAAATATTGAAGACTTTAGGCTTAAAGATACTCGACACGAACACATTGATCGCCGAAAACTTGCTTAGCCCAGGAGCAATCCACCCCATAAACTCACGATCATCGAGTTCTTCGATCACTGACACTTGATTGTCATAACGACCAAGGTAATCAGTGGCGCCACTTGCTAGATGACCATTCAATACTGAACCGCTGATGACACGCTTTGTGCCGTCGGCGGTACGACCGTCAATTAACTCGCTAATATTCGCGCCTAAATTACTCGCTAGCACACGAGGTGAATTGACCAGCGGGCCAGCGACAGCGATATAGCGAGTAGTATCTAACTTTGCTGTGCTAGCAAGAGCGCCAATGGCAATAACATCTTGATAACCTAAGGTCCAAACAGATTTCGAACCATCGACCGGGTCTATATTATGAACGTGCGTGCTGCTGAGCCCGGCTGGGTGCTTGCCGGCAAATTTAGCAATTTGAACATTATTTCCATTAAGGTCAGGTAATTGAGCACTATCACTCTGGCAAACGTATACAGGTACGCCAAACTTAGCTAAAACACTCACACCTGTGACGAAGTCACCGGCACGTTCATTGATAATGATCGTAGGATCAACCGCCAAAGGGTTGGTATCCATCGCATTAATAAAGATAGAGTTCGCCGTAGCATCAATCGCAGGTACTTTGCCATAAGGGCGCGTGCGCATTGACACCCACAGACCAGACCGAATAAGCAGGTCTCGAACTTGTTCAGATGAAATAGTCGCCAAATCTTCAGACTCGAAAGACTCACTTTCATCGCCGTCGACATCAATCACCACCGATATCAATGCACGTTTAGCGCCACGATTAATTGCCGATACGACCCCTGATGTCGGTGATGTAACAATCACACCGGGATTTTTCTTGTCTTCGAAAAGCGCGGTGCCGGCCTTAACCGAATCACCTTCTTTAACCAACATTGTCGGTTTCAAACCAACATAATCACTGCCAAGGACAGCGGCTTGTTTAACTGGGTTTGCGACGTCGATGCGTTCGTCTGGGCGCCCTTTTAAAGGTATATCTAACCCTTTCTTTATCTTAAAAAACAATGATCACCTCACCACGCTTTGTATTTTGGAAGCTCTAAACTATTATTTAAAGCCTTCTTAGAGGTCTAGCACACACGGCCCAGACAATTATAAAAGAAGATCTGTAACGCTCTGTCAACCTAGTATGTCACTCGCCAACGTTAAAACAAACCTGCTACACACAAGTGGCTTAACGAACAACGCGTGAATTTAAGATGTGCGTCTTGCGAACACCTCAACACCAAGCTTGTAGCCAACTGACCACGATTTTTCTATTGATTCACACCAATGAAATCGGGATTTAGAGACGTTTTAATGACCCTGTATTAGCGCGCGAATAGTATACAATTTTGACTATTCGAGCAACAGCTAGTTAAGCCTCTGGGCAGAAGAAATATAATGCCTAGCCCAATAGCTCGATTGATTTATCAGATTTGACACCAACTTATAGATAAACCCTTTTTATGCTAAGCTCAAAGTCGCTATATGAGTGGTCTGTAAGGCGGTATTTTCGCGTTTAGCCTGACTTAGTTTAGCGTATCGGGCTTAGAAAGCTTGATCGAGCTCCCTTTACCAACAGTACTGACTATAAATAGTACCGATTTAATTTCACTGATCAAAACGGAAACTTGCATGAATCTTGAAAAAGTAATCTTCGCGTTCTTCATAATATTAGCGTTGTCTTTAAACTTTAGTTTTTTCATTGGCGAGTTATCTGAGCCAGCGCATCACCATGTCTATGAATTATTCGCAGCCTTAATCGTTAGCCTAATTTGCACGGTAATGAAGTTCGGCGACAGAACACAGTTTGGTTCAACGGTATTAGCATCAAGCTTAGTCGTAGACCTACTCCTAATCACAGCGGCTGTGACCTGGGGAATGTCAACGCTCGGCCAAGGCTCGTTAAACCCATCGACGATGGCCACCATTACCTCTCTCGCCGGCGGCGCACTAATCGCCAATTTGCTCTCGGTTGTCTTGTTAATTATAGAGACGGGCCAAATCCGAAAATAGTTACATCAATAATCAATAACTTTTGAGACACTGTGTCTGATATCTTCTTTTTAGTGCTTCGGCGCTTGCGCACCCCGCTGATTTTGCTAATCAGTGTTTATGCGATTGCGTCGCTAGGCATGACTCTTATTCCGGGCGTCGACCCGAACGGCGATGTATGGCACATGAGCTTCTTTCATGCCTTTTATTTTGTCAGTTTCATGGGCACCACAATTGGTTTTGGCGAAATTCCATATGCATTTACAGATGCTCAGCGAGCCTGGGTATTAGTCTGTATCTACACATCCGTTATCTCGTGGCTCTACGGAATCGGTAACATGCTTCGCTTATTACAAGATGAAACATTTAGAAGCGCTGTGGCGCAAAGAGCGTTTGAACTTAGCATCAAACGCATAGACCTGCCGTTCTATATTATCTGTGGCTATGGCGAAACCGGGCAGCTAATTACCAGAGGTCTGTCAGAGCTCAATATTCAAACGGTGATTATCGATATAAACTCAGAACGATTACGTACAATTGAGCTTGAAGACTTAACGATTCAACCAATTGTGCTTGTCGGTGATATCACAGAACCCAATAACCTGGTCTCGGCAGGTATCAATCACCCTTGCTGCAGAGGCGTTATCGCGGTAACTCAAGAAGACCATACAAACCTACAAATTTCCGTTGCCAGTAAGTTGGTCAACCCCAATATTCCGGTTATTTGTCGCTCTGAAATTCAAGATGAGGCCGATAACATGGCGTCGTTTGGTACCGATGCGATTATCAACCCCTACCTTATTTTTGGCCGGCGGCTGAGCTTACTCACTCAAAACCCGGCTCTTCATCGAATTCACAACTGGTTTATTAACCAACACAGCGCTGAACACATACATAAGCGCATCACTCATCAAGGCCTGCCAAGTGGCAACTGGGTGATTTGCGGTTATGGAAGGTTTGGCAAAGCGATTGAGCACTACTCTGACCCAGAGCATATAAACATAACCGTTGTCGATGTTGACCCCGAATCCAGCGGCGCACCGAAAGGCAGCGTCAAAGGTCGGGGCACAGAAGCGAAAACGCTAATCGACGCAGGCATTGAATCAGCCAGCGTCATTGTCGCTGCCAGCGATGATGATGCCAATAATTTATCGATACTCATTACCGCCAAACAACTTAATAGTAAAGTAGTCACTATCGGGCGAGTCAGCCGAGAAGCGAACCATCAATTATTCGTGCATGCCAATTGTGATTATATTATGCGCCGTAGCCAGGTAGTGGCAAACGAGGCATTGACTACGATATCTCGACCTCTTGTCACTAAATTTTTACAATATTCAAATTCACTATCGCCATCGGCTACAGAAGAATTGATAGCCGAAATTTGTCGGCTCACTAACAACAATGATCCCGTAACCTGGCGCTTAGTTGTCGATAAAAAGAGCGCACCAGCGCTTGTGCGTTTTATTGACAACGAACGGTCTTTAACAATCAGTGATATTAGTTCAAACAAAAAAGTACCTCGAACCAAGGGCATTCCATTGTTATTGCTGCGCGGCGGCATGAGCCATCTACTGCCAGACCCTTCGATGCCGCTAAAGCTGGGAGACGAAGTATTACTTTGTGGGCGCCGAAATCAAACATTGCTTGCGCAGAAATTGCGCGACAACATTGAGCTAGTCGATAGCCTAGTGAATGAGAACCAACATCACATTCCACTATTACGTTGGTTAAAGCGGCGGCGCAATCACTAAACTTGGTTTTTCATTCAAACAATGAAACAACCTCACTATTTTTGACTCAACTAAATATACGAAACCACCCCGATCACTTCTCACTTCTGAACGCATAACATGAAAACACTGGACACTCTTTTTGAGCAACTTAACTCGATTATTCTCGGCAAACCCCTAGTAACAAAGCTCGCGGTAGTTTGTCTTTTGGCTCGAGGACATTTACTTATCGAAGATATTCCCGGCGTCGGAAAGACCACATTATCTCATGCCCTTGCGGCATTATTCGGCTTGCCTTATAAGCGAGTTCAATTTACCAGCGATCTATTGCCAACCGATATTATTGGCATGACCATTTTTGATATGGAAACTAAGAAGTTTCATTTTAAAAAAGGCCCGCTATTCACCTCCATATTATTGGCCGACGAAATCAACAGAGCCACACCTAAAACGCAAAGCGCACTATTGCAAGCGATGGAAGAACAGCAGGTGTCTATTGAAGGTAAACAAATCGCCCTAAATAACCCATTTTTCGTTATTGCCACTCAAAACCCATTAGAACAAAGCGGTACTTTTCCGCTACCTGAATCACAACTAGACCGTTTTCTTATGCGGCTTTCACTGGGCTACCCGAGTGAAAAATTTGAGAAACAATTACTCTTAGGGCAAAACAAAAAAACCAACATTGACCCAGTCTTTAGCCCTGGCGAAGTCGCACAAATGATTTCAGCGGTAAAGTTAGTGCATGCTAGCGACGCCGTCGTCGACTACCTTCAAACTTTATTGGCTCGGACCCGAGACAGTGGGGAGTTCATTACCGGCTTATCGCCTCGAGCCGGTTTACAATGGTTACAGGCTGCGAAAGCACTTGCCTATGTTGAAGGCCGAGATACCGTACTGCCTGACGACATTAAATTGCTGGCAAGTTATACAGCCGCTCACCGATTGCATTGCAATGACGGGTCCAACTCAATCGACGCGCTAGAGAGAATTGTCTCGAGTGTCGAAGTTCTGTAAGAACTCCCGCCTCTTCTTTTAGCATTGCTAGCGCCGTAACTATTTAATGTCCAACTTCACCATAAGCCGTCGAGAGTTATACATATTACCAACACGTGTAGGGTGGTATTACGCGTTGATCCTCTCAGCTCTTTTTGGCATCGCCGTAAAATTTGATAATCAGTCTGCATTCATGATGCTGTTCATTTTGGTCGCCGTCGCACTAATAGCCATGGTTTATACGCATAATAATGTGATTGGCCTAAAAATGAATAGCCACCCGAGCAAGTCGGTGTTTTTAGGTACGCCAGCCTCCTTTCCAATTACCTTGAGCAACCCCAGCGCAAAGCCGCGCCATGCGGTCTGGTTAATCGCTGGCGGCTTCCATCAACTCGCCGCGTTAGAGTCTGGTAGTCAACAAACGATTGACCTAAAGCTGCCTACTATTCAACGAGGGTACTTAGCCTGTGAACCGGTTAACTTAAGTTCACTGTACCCAATTGGCGTTTTTTTTTGTTGGACCAAACGATTTATATCCACCGAACGATGTTTAGTCTACCCTCAACCGCTCGACCTAGTTCCGTTTCCAGAAAACGGTTCAAATCAAGGTAAAGAACAGGCCCAAGCTAATGTTCGTCTTGGCGCTGAAGACTATGCCGGTATGAAGAACTACCAAGACGGCGACCGTCTTCGCGACATTCACTGGCCTTCGCTTGCCAAGACTAATAAATTGGTTTCTATTCAATATGAGAACCATAGTAATAGCGCAGTCAATTTAAGCTGGTTTAATTTGCCTTCAACCTTAGGTGTCGAAGATCGATTAAGTCAATTATGTTACTGGCTTGTAGAAGCCGAGAAAGCGGGCCAACGTTATCAACTTGAGATGCCAAACCATACAATAGAGTTTGATAGAGGCATGACTCACTATCATGAATGCCTAAACGTGCTGGCTTTATGGGGAAATGGGCCAGAGGGCGCGACGCATGATTAAGCTAAGCAACCCTCTCAAACAATTATTGGCAAAACTACCACCGATGCCCTCGCAGCCCCCAGCGCATGATGCTCGGCGCGGTACACTATTACAGTTGGCAACATTAATCGGCATCGCTGTATTGTTTCACTTTTCCATAGCCAATCTATTGATAGCGCTATTTGCGCTCGCCATCTTTGCACTCAAGACTCTCATAATTTTTCGAAAATCATCGATACCGCCACGATTCATAATGATGATTTTAACCATCGCCAGCCTGGGCATGGTTATCTATGTCTACGGCGGCTGGAATGGTCAACGCGCTGGCATTAGTTTTTTGATTCTCCTTGTGGCACTCAAGTTTTTAGAATCGCAAACTCTGAGAGACTATTACATTGTTTGTTTGCTGCTGTATTTCCTAGCCGCGTCATCGTTTCTATTCAACTCTTCAATACCAAACATCATAATCGTTGTCGCCTATACCCTTGCGACAACAAGTATTTTATTTCAGATATCAAACCCCACTAAAGTACCATTAAAAACGACCTTGAGCATGAGCGCCACCATGGTGGCGAAAGCACTGCCTCTGGCAATTATTCTGTTCTTCTTCTTCCCAAGAATACACGCCGATTTTGGTTTTCTACCGTCATTCGATACATCAGGTAATGCCGCTTCTTTGAGTGACAGCTTAGTCGCCGGAGAAATGGCCTCATCGGCATTTAATAATGAGCTCGCATTTCGGGTCGCGTTCAAAGGCAGCAATATTCCTAATCAATCTCAATTGTATTGGCGTGCAAAAACAATGCCTCTTGAGCGTAACTTTCAGTGGGAAGTAGCCGAACCAACTACTCGTGATTTCGCGGTCGCGGCCGACACTAAAAAAACAGCGAACCTAGATTCTGGAGAGTGGCGGTATGATATTTTGCATGAGAAAAGCACTGACAAGTATTTACCCTATTTAGATTATATTTCGGCGGCGAGCAAAGGCAAAACCTTACCTGACTATTCGGTGTACCTAGTTCGGCCCGAAGCAAGTGCATTTAGCTATGAAGGCTCATCGTCGGCAAATTCCGCTGCGAGCTTTGCAAAGCCGGTGGATAGAGATAGTTTACTGCAACTGCAAAGTAAGCCAAACGCAAAGCTCCAGTTATTGTTAGAGCAATGGCGAGAAGGTGCCGAAAATGATGCTCAAATCGTACAACGAGTTTATCATTACTTTGAAAACACACCGTTCGAATACTCATTACTACCACCGGCATTAGACGAGTTTGATCCTCTCGGTGACTTTATGCTCAATATTCGTGTCGGCTACTGCGAACATTATGCCAGTGCCTTCACGATTATCATGCGCATGCTTGGAATCCCTTCCCGCGTGGTAGTCGGCTACCAGGGTGGGACACAAGTCAATGGAGGGAAGTTCATCGAGGTGAGGTACTCAGACGCTCATGCTTGGAGCGAGGTTTGGGTGAATGGCCTATGGCAACGTGTCGACCCGACCGCCACCATCAGCCCTGAGCGTATCAATTTTGGCATGGACGCATTAATCGAGTTATGGGACTCAGGCCTTCTGGGCAGTAATAATACCGGCCGTGCGCTATCGAACCTACTCGACCCAAAGGGTCTGTCTAAAGTCTTTCGGAATTTGCAAGACACATGGAAAAATGCGGGTTACCAGTGGAACAAGTGGGTTGTTAATTATGATTTTAAAGCACAACGACGCTTACTTGAAAAACTCGGAGTAGATCAGCGAAATAGCGTAGCCGCATTAGTCACTATCATGATCGTTGGCGCCTTTACATTATTGCTCTTCTATTTTTGGCGGCTCATCCCACGTGGCCTTAAGCGCAGTGATGCACAGGTTCAATATCTGCGTTTTATAAAAAAATTCAAACGCTACCGAATTGAAAAAACAAATAGTGAAACACCCAAAGAGTTCGCAACAAGGGTTTCATCACGGTTTCCTGAATACGCAAACCAGATCGATAGCATCACTCAAAATTACTATGCGTTGAGATATGGTAACCTTAATAATGAATCTGTCGCTGCATTCAGTAGTTTTAAGGTTCAGGTAAGACAATTTAACCTAAAACGTAAGCCCTAACTATGGTCTCTAGGCGAGCTCTAGTTACCCGAAAAACACTATGAAACAACTGCACAAACAAATCTATGTTGCTGGCCAAATCAACGCACTTGATTTTGAATCATTAACATCTGCTGGTATTAAAACGATTATCAATAATCGCCCCGACGATGAAGAGCCAGGACAGTTCAGTTCCGTCGAAGCCGCAAAGCTCGCGGAACAAAATGGCATCACCTATCATTACCTCCCAATGGTCAATGGCCAGCCCATGCCACCAACTTTAGTGGCGGACTTCAAAACCATTATCGAATCAAATAGCGAGGGCGTTTTAATACATTGCCGTAGCGGCATGAGGTCAGCATTTATTTGGGCGCTAGGCCAAATACCCGCTGGTAATATTGGCGTCGATGAAGCCATCGAAAAGGCTCAAGCCGCCGGAATTCCCTTGGGCAACGCGCGCGCTGTTCTAGAAAGTGTGCAAGCTTAGTTACTGCATTCTAAGAGCTAATTTAACCTTAGCTCACTGAAACTTTAATCTACCTCGAGTTACTAAAAGTAAGTTGTAAGAGAGCTTGAGCTCTCACTAGGAGTACACCCATCAAAATGTCACAGAGGCGCGAGGAGATCATCTCGCAGCCAATAGGCCCTACCCTATTTCGTTTAACAATGCCGATGCTCTTTGCCCTTATTGCAATCATGGGTTTAGGCTTGGTCGACAGTTATTTCATATCATATCTAGGTACCAACGAACTGGCGGCAATTGGCTTTATCATGCCAATCACCTTTCTTGTCAGCAGCATTGCTCTCGGACTGGGCATGGCGATTTCATCACTAACCTCAAAATTAATTGGGGCTCAGCGAATGGAAATTGCTGCGCGCCTAATCACTGATGGTTTTTACCTCACTGCCATTGTCGCCCTATTGGTAACCTTGCTCTTTTCAATCATGCTAGAGAGTATGTTTTTGTTGATCGGGGCTGATCAAGATACGCTTCCACCGATAGTCGATTACATGTACGTATGGCTGTTTGGTATGGCACTATTAATGATCACTCAAGTGTGCTCAAGCACCTTTCGAGCACTTGGCGATACTAAAACATCAGCGATCATTGCGATCACAATGACGACCACCAACCTAATCCTCGACCCCTTGCTGATTTTTGGCTTGGGCCCATTCCCAGAGCTTGGAATGCAAGGTGCGGCGCTCGCCACTGTTATCGCCGTTATCATTTCGGCCGCAATTGGCTTATACCAACTCGGTGTGAAAGAACGATTATTACTGCCATCACTGCCATCGCTAGATGCCTTCAAAGACAATTTCAAACAACTTATAGACATCGCCATTCCAGCGGTATTGGCGAATGCCATTGTCCCTATTACAGCGGCTATGTTGACAACCTTAGTCGCCCGTTTCGGCACCGATACTGTCGCCGGTTTCGGGGTTGGCATTCGAGTTGAAGCCGTGAGTTTAATGATCGTTTATGCCATGTCCGCGACCTTGCCGATGTTTATCGGCCAAAATCTAGGCGCGGAAAAGCCTGACAGAATCATTGCTGCTTTGAAACTCAGTTTTAAATTTGTGGTTCTTTTCCAGCTAGCAATTTACCTAATTCTTGCCGTTCTATCCAGGCCCATCGCTGGCCTATTTTCGGATGAGCCTGTGGTTCAAGAAACGATTATTTGGTTTCTTATTATTGTTCCTATCAGCTACGGTTTGTCGGGAATCGTAATTCTTATTAACGTTTCAATGAATGTATTGGGCAAACCCAAAATCGCTCTTTATATAAACCTAATTCGATTTACCATTTTCTATTTTCCACTTGCTTATATAGGATCTCAAGCATTTGAAATAAAAGGACTTTTTGGAGGAATTGCACTTGGGAACGCCCTTGCATTCGGCCTCGCGCTAATCCTTCTAAAGCGCGTTTTACGTGAGATAAAAATCACGCCTTAAGATAAATATTTCACTTTTTTGAATCCATTCTCTGAAATGTCGCATCTAAGATTTCAGAGACACCAATAATGGTGTCCCCTTACTAACCCTTAAATTAGTCATGGAGCCATCATGAAAAAGTTCAATATTTTACTAGTCGCCGCATCCCTTCTCGTTAGCGTTAACCTAGCGCACGCTACGGCATCACCAAAACTGTATTCGCTAAAAGGCGAGGCTCAAGCCGGAACTCGAATTGCATCGGTCGACGCCACGTCAACGGTTCCCTTTAGCAAACGTTTTGACGCATTGACTAGCGAGCAACAAAACCTAGTTAGAGCAAAATTCGACAACCTTGGAGCGAATGACACGCCGCCATTTCCCGTTGCAGGTTTACGTGCAGTCTACAAACCACTCATTAAAGCCAATAAAGTATATGGCAGCAATAACGCCTTGAGTGTGACCGCCACTGTTGACAGCTCAGGCGATGTTAGCGATGTCACTGTGCATGATAATAGCAATAAAAAACTAGCGGCCTACATCGAACGTCGCCTGAAATACACCAAGTTTGAGCCAGCAACCTGTAACGGTGTTGCATGTGATATGAACTTTCCAATCGAAATTAGTTTTAACTAAGCACCGAATAACAATAATAAATTACTCTAGTAATAATCATGCGTGGATTGGAGGTTGGCTGAAGAGCCAACCTCATTTTTTCGCTTCTAGGTGTTTAAAAGATTATGAAAAAAACTGAGAAAATTTATTATTAGCGCCCTTGTTCGTTCACTAAAGGCAAGCGTCTAGACTCGGCTCCGTTTAGCCGCTTGCCCAAACGATTACCCAATCGCTAGCAAAACATTTATTTATAGTGACTTAATATAAGCGACCGCTTTTTCAACGAATTTATTCGTTTGTTCGAAACCGGCCGTTAATATTCTCTCACCTTGAGTATCATGAATCGCCTCCATGTTCGCTCTAACATTTTCTGGCGTTTGTTGCGCTGTTGGCAAGAAAACACCTTCAGTCTCATAGATATGAGTGGTTGCATAACCGCCCGCACCAGCACAGAGAATGGTTCGATTGGGCGCGTCTTTGTCACAGAGTGTGATGAGCCCGGCTGTCACTGACTCTACGCTCATTAGCTCCATTACTTGTTTATCATCAATAATGTCTTCAAGCATACGAGTACCTGCGGTCGGCGATAGTGTATTCACGTGGATACCGTATTTCTTGCCCTCTAAAACCAGCGTATTCATGAACCCAACTAAGGCCATTTTCGCTGCGCCATAGTTAGATTGACCGAAATTACCATACATACCGCTTGATGACGTGGTCATCACTAAACGCCCATAATTTTGTTCGCGCATGATATCCCAAACCGCCTTGGAACAATTTACGCTGCCCATTAGGTGAACATCAACGACCATTTGAAAGTCCGCCATGTCCATTTTGGCAAACGATTTATCTCTAAGAATTCCAGCATTGTTAACTAAAACATCGACCCTTCCCCATTCGTCCATTGTTTGGGCAACCATTTTTTGAACTTGCTCAAAATCGGCCACGTTAGCGCCATTAGCGATAGCTTGACCGCCGCCTTGCTTGATAAGTGCAACCACATTCTGAGCGGCATCACTACCACCACCGGTACCATCTCGCGCACCACCGAGGTCATTGACCACAACTTTCGCGCCACGTTTAGCCAGCTCTAAAGCGTGGCTTCGGCCTAAGCCATTACCAGCACCGGTAACGATGGCCACTTGATCTTTGAAATTAATACTCATTTTAAAACCTATTCATTATTAGAATTTAATTACTTAAATTAATGTTTAAACAAACACCATAGTCAGCCAGTCTGCGATCAGAGCTGGCTTGTCCAGGCCGTCAATTTCGACTGTCATTTGCGAAGTAAACAGATATTGACCCGGTTTTTTCTCAACCGCTGCCGTCAAGGTAGAACGGCCTCGAATTTGTGAGCCAACTCGAACAGGCTGAATAAACCGAAGTTTATCGCAACCATAATTTACGCCCATTGTTGCGCCCTCGACCACCACGCCACAACCGCTTTGTGCGAAGTGCGACAACAATGATAAGGTATAGAAGCCGTGGGCGATGGTTCCACCAAAAGGTGTTTCGGCCGCCTTTTCCGGATCAATATGAATAAACTGGTGATCCGACGTAACATCAGCAAATTTATTCACATTGTCTTGGGTTATTTCATACCATTGAGATACACCAATTTCTTTGCCAATGGCGCTTTCTATCGTGTCAGGTGTTAATATTTTTCCCATTATTTTTTCTCTCTCGGAGTGTGTTTATTCAATTAATGCCAACTCAAGTGCTTGGCGTATGCGAGTAGGTATGCCGCTTGATTTCTGACTTTTTTGATTTACAAAAACGTGAGTAAAGGTGCCGTTAGCACAGGCTTCGTCTTGTTCATCACTAAAAATGGCAAGGCCATACTCAACCGATTTTGAACCTATTTTATTCACTCGGAATGCCGCTTCGATGGTTTGCGGAAATGCGATCGGAGCGTGGTATTCACAAGACGACGCTACGACAAAGCCGACTACTTCAGCATTTTGAATATCTAAGCCGCCCTGCTCGACTAAGTAACAGTTAGCCACCGTATCAAAGTAACTATAATAAGTAACATTATTCACGTGACCATAGATATCATTGTCCATCCAGCGCGTGTTAATGGTTTTAAAATAAAAGTAGTCTTCTCGACGTCTTACTTTGGACATAACTTAGAACGCCTGTTGATAAATAGATAAAGCTTGATTATACGAAACTGTGCGTGGATTATTAATCAACAGACGTTGCTGGCGCATAGACTGCTCGGCTAAAGTCTCGAGCGCGCTGCGAGGAACACCAAGCTCACGCAACTGCGTTTCCAAACCAAGTTTTTTAGCTAAACCATAAAAGTAATCGGCGAGCTGTTCAGAGGCATTGATTACGTCAGCACCTGGCTGAACCGCGGGCAATAGTTGAGCATAAAGATGCTCTGCTTTGGGCGCATTAAAACGCAGTACATGCGGCAATATCACCGAGTTGCTCAAACCGTGTGCTATGTGAAACACGCCACCTAATGGATAGGCTAAGGCATGTACTGCACCGACCGGCGAGTTAGCAAATGCTTGGCCGGCCAACATGGCACCAAGCAACATGTCACTGCGCGCGCTTAAGTCATCGCCGTTCTCGACCGCTATGGTAATACTTGGTGCCATCAACGACAGAGCTTTAAGCGCCAGCATGTCAGAAACCGGGTTTTTCAAACGTCGGCTAGTAAAAGCCTCAATAGCGTGCACCATTGCATCAATACCGGTCGCGGCCGTCACATGTGGCGGTAATCCAACGGTAAGTTCAGGGTCGAGAATGATCACATCTGCGAATAAAACTCGGCTGACAACACCGGCCTTAGTTGACTCACCGGTTGTGACTATGGCGACACTGGTCGCCTCAGAACCGGTACCAGCGGTAGTCGGTATCTGAATGAGTGGCACCCGTGATCCGGTGATTTGATCGACACCGTACATTTGGTCGATGGCTTGGCCGCCTTTTAACAATACCGCGACCAATTTAGCAACGTCCATCGAGCTTCCTCCACCAAAGCCGATGACACCGTCACAGCCATTGGCGCGGGCAACGTCCAGTGCCGCAATAATATTGCTCTGCGGCGGGTCGGCTTGCACGTCACTAAAAATACAATAGTCTATGCCGTTGTCGCTCAACGAACCAAGCGACGAACTGAGCAAATTGTGCTCAACAATACCTTGATCGGTTACAAAGAGAGGTTTAGCGAACCCAAGTTCACTCACCGCAGCGGCTAAATTAGCACTACTGCCTGGCCCAAAGTGAGTGCTTGGAACCGTACTAATATGAAAATCTACCGTCATGTCTATAAGGCCTACGTCAGCTCTCGCAATTCGCGGCGCAGTATCTTGCCCGCTGGAGACTTAGGTAATTCCGCCATGAAGACAATATCTTTGGGTACTTTGTAAGCCGTCAGTTCGGCCCTACAAAACGCAATGATATCGTCCTCGGTGAGTTCGTTATTGTCGCTTACCACAAACAATTTAATGGCTTCATCGGTAGCGCTGCACGGCACGCCAATAACCGCACATTCGCTAATATTTGGGTGGCCGTAAATAACCGCTTCGACTTCATTGGGGTACACATTAAAGCCCGAGACAATAATCATGTCTTTGATACGGTCAACGATTTTTAAATGGCCGTTGTCTTGAAGAATTCCGATATCACCAGTCTTAAACCAACCATCGCTATCAATTGATTTCTTAGTGGCCTCTGGATTGCCCCAATAGCCTTTCATTACATGAGGGCCGCGAATACAGATTTCGCCACGCTCGCCGCTACTAACTGTTTCGCCCGTGTCACTAATAACTTTAATTTCTTGGAACAACATACTTGGTCCAACCGTTCCCAGTTCGTGGCTTTCAGGCCGGTTGCAGGCCGCGTTAGCCGATGTCTCCGATAAGCCGTAACCTTCGTAGAGCATTGTCCCTGTGCGCTGCTGCCACTGTTCACCTATTTCTTTAACTAAGGCCGTACCGCCGACAATCACACCTGTAAGATTTGAGAAGTCGACTGTATCAAACTCAGGATGTCTCATTAATGCACTCAATAAGGTATTCACACCCGCCATATTGGTGAACGGGTGCTCTTTCATCGCCGCAATAATCGAACCGACATCACGAGGGTCTGGAATCAATACGCTCAAGCTACCAAACAACACCGACCCCACCACATTAAAGGTAAAACCAAACACATGGTAGAGCGGTAAAACAGCAATTAAAATCTCATCGGCCCCTTCTTTATTTAATACAATGCTCTTTCGAGACAAGGTTCGAGCACTGAAGAGGTTTCCGTGAGTAAGCATTGCACCTTTAGACGGGCCGGTGGTACCCCCGGTGTACTGCAGCACGGCAATATCATTCATCGTGATGTCAGTTTCTCGCTCACACTTACCATTCGAGACTAAGGCGTTACTGAAAGCGAGTACCGACCCGCTCCCTTTGAATGCGCGTTCAGGTTGCGCTAGATCAATCGCGCTGGTTGCTATGACGTGTCTAATCTGTGTTTCATTTAGAACTGTATCGACCAGCGGCAAAAGACTATCGAGAACGACTAATGCCACCGCTCCCGAGTCATTGAATTGATGGACAATTTCCCGTGCCGTATACATCGGGTTAGTATTGACCACCACAAGACCGGCCCTCCAAGCGCCCCAAACGGCGATCGGGTATTGAGTAATATTCGGTAATTGAATGGCAATACGGTCGCCAGTATCAAGCTTTAGTTCATTAATCAAGAAGCTAGCAAAGCGCTCAGTCAAGTGCTTAAATTCAGAAAACGAAACGGTATGCCCTAAACATGCAAATGCGGGGTCACTACCATGCAGGCCACAGCTGCGTTCAAACGCCGCCACTAAGCTGGGAATACCGTCAGGATTCAGTTCGGCTGCCATTTTTTCTGCAAAACTAGTCATCTAAATCGCCTTCTAATTATTTTTCTACAATGATTGTAGTCAAAAAAATTATGCGTAGCGTCAATTTAAGCAATTTTGTTTTAATACGCTAAACCCATGCCTCCTTGCGAGTAACAAATTTAGGTCAAGGTGAGTCGCGGATCGCCGTCTTTGGCACGGTGCCTAGTCGTATCTCTAGGAAGAGTAAGCAAACGATGACACAGACTTATTAACATTAAAAAAGCCTGCTTCGAAATATCGAAGCAGGCTCAATTAAACTGTAAATGATTTTTAAAACTTACTTAGAAATCTTTACGCAGAGTCACACCAAACGTGCGCGGCTCATTACGATAACCACTAAAGCTACCCGCTTGTGCTACCGACGGGAACGCACTGATTAAGAAATCTTCATCAGTTAAGTTACGGGCCCAAAGAGTCGCACTCAAACCACTGTCTGTAGTGATACCGGCCGACACATTCAACAACTCAGTTTCGCGAGTAAAGGCACCAAGAATCGGGTCATTACTATCGACAACTTGTGTTTCATCTTCGTACTGGAAATCACCTCGAATATAGGCTTCGTGACCCGCTAATGTGAAGTCATACTGAGCAGATAGTGACGCACTAAACTCACTAATACCAGCCGGTTGCTGACCACTAAGGTCGCCGCCTGGGCCATTGGTAAATGAATCAAATACTGGATCAAGTATGGTTACATTAATACCATAGCTAAACGCGTCTGTTGGTTGATATTTAAAGTCAATTTCAGCACCTTGCACAGATTGCTCTTCAGCATTCACCAAATCAAAGCCTAAGCCATTAAAAATATTTGACTGAAAATTTTCTAGCGACTGGTCAAAAATAGCAATATTCAATGATCCTCGATCAAAGCGTGCTTTAACGCCAATTTCAAAGACTTCAGCTTCTTCAGGAGCCGCAAAACGACCACCGGCACCTAATACCGCCGGGTTTAGTGGCGTAAGCGCGTTTGGTGGAAGCAAGCCCAGTGATGCTAAAGCAATTGCGTCAGCGGTACTCGGGGTTGAATCACGGCTTAAGTTCACTGACGATGCTTTAAAACCAGTCGCGTATGACGCGTAGGCATTAACACTGTCATTTATATCCCATGCAATTCGAGCAGTGTAAGTAAGCTCGTCATCATCGGTAGTGTTGTCTTCGACCGGGTTATCGGTATCAACCGTTACGTTTGGCGTAACCGGAATCAAGCTCAATGGAAATGGTAGATCCAACAAGCCACGAATTTCTGTACGTGTTGAATCAATAGAAAACTCTTTATCATCTTGAGTGTAGTTAAAGCCAAGCGTCAGCGTGACTGAATCATTAACACGCAAATCGCCTTGGCCAAAAATTGAATACGATTCGTTATCCAGTCTAGAAATATCCGACGAACCAGAGTTGTTTTGGAAAAATGAGCCTTGAGGCAAGCCTATTAGGCCTTCCACTTGAGACAAGCTTAATGGAAAACCAGCCGCACCTAGCGCAATATCGTTAAACGCTCTAAACGCTGGGCCAAACAAAACGTTGGTTTCTTGGTCAACCGTTTCATCAAAATAAAAGCCACCAATCAACCAGTCAAAAGCACCGTCACCATTCGACGTTAACCGTACTTCTTGAGTAAAGGTGTCGGTATCAATGTCGTTCAAGTTGCTATTAGTTAAATCAGCGCTGGTAAAATCAATATCTTGGTTGTCTAACACGTCATTATTACGAAACGACGTAATCGAGGTTAAGGTGAATTTTTCAAACTCGAAATCGCCTTGAATTGACACACCAAAATTACTAATGTCGTTTATCGCAGGGTCATCAAAAAATCCTTCAAGTGCAGATGGGTCATTTGGAACGAGCTGACCACCTAAACCGTTAATGATGGCCGCTGTTGGCCCAGAAAATAAGTTGATCACACCACAACAAGATTCATCAAGCTCATCATAATCGGCGATAACTCGAATTGATGTCGCGTCATTTGGTGTCCAGTTTAATTGCCCGCGAACCGCGAAGCGATCACGTTCATTAAGCTCGTCGCCCGTTGCTAAGTTATCAAAGTAACCATCTCGAGTGTTGTAGCTACCGGCAATGTCAAACGCTAAATTGTCGTTAAAAGCGCCTTCATAAAGACCTTTAAGTACGACGGCATTAAACTCACCAAAACTGCCTGAGATAAAACCGCCCGTTTCGCCCGATGGCTTGGGTGTTACCACACTCACTACACCGGCAGATGCATTCTTACCGAATAAGGTGCTTTGTGGACCACTGAGTACTTCAACACGCTCTAAGCGTGGAAGATCGGAAATTGCCGATGCTGAGCGAGAACGATACACGCCATCAATAAATACGCCAACCGATGGCTCAATACCAGGATTGTTAGCGCCGTTACCAAAACCACGAATCACAAAGTTTGCGTTCCGCGAGGTTTGTAATTGAGACACACGTAACGATGGCACAACGCTCTGTAAATCTAGTAAATCTTGAATTTGCGCTTTCTCGATCGTCTCGGCCGTGGTGACCGTCACCGCAATCGGGATTTCTTGTAGCGTTTGTGACCGTTTGGCCGCTGTTACTACAATTTCTTCTAATTGCGCAAAACTGACGCTTGGCGCAGCAACCGTAGCTAATGCTACCGCTGTCGCTATTTTTTTAAATGATAATTTCACTTATCGTCTCCTTCATTATTTATGGATTTATAATTTTATGTTCTAAACTTGTCGTAAAACGTGCTTTTTTCTACGAGGCTTATGCCTTGATAATTGTCACGATATAGACAGATCAGTAACTGGTAATATTTCACAAGTTGTACGTTAAAGCTAGACTCAAAAAACAAGGTATAACGATCGCTTTGTCGCGATTCACTGTTCCTATGACACTATCAACACAGTTATTAACGATCTTTTTACCACTATACAGGCCTAATATCAAAGGCATATCCAGCATTTATATGATTAATGGGATATTTAATGTTTTACTCTGGACAACTGAATAAAGAGCCCTCGATCGAGGCCACAATAGAGATACATTTGTCCACCTAAATCTTTGAAAATAAAGGAGGGTGATATTTCGTTCTAAGGCAAAATCATAATGTCATGATTGAGTATACTCCCAGCAATTGTTGAGCTCAAGAAGACTCGTTATTGCCGCCATTTAAATAACGAGCCGACAAACAGGCATATCAACCGCCAGGCAAGATAAAACTTAGAGTACCAACCTTGCCCTCAAAAGCATCAGGCCAGCATCAATAAAACATGACAGGCTAATGACATTGGCCAGTCGCCCAAGGAATAGAAAAATGCGCGTAAAAGGTAAACAATAAAAGCCCAGTAAGAAGCCCAAATTGGGTATCACTTAAACCAAGTTATTCAGCAATCAATAAGCCAAAGCTAGAAATAAGTTGCCTATTAATAATATTCAATATGATGAATAACACGAGCATGGCGCGCTGACTGATTTAAATCGGCACGTGATGAATTCATAGATTAATCATCAGCTAATACAGATGAATTCGATGTCGTGGTTAATCGAACAATGGTTAATCAAACAACGTCGCTTTACACTTGTATATGCTAAGAAATCAAAATACTAGGTCTCGGTGTTCTTCTAGCTTATTTCTGACCCATTGTTTTGCCCATCAAGGCTAATTGCCGACGCACTTCCTTAGGGTCGGCCGTTAGTGGTCGATAAATCTCCAGCCGATCGCCCTCTTGCAACAAATAGTCGTGCGCTACTTTTTGCGAAAAAACGCCCAATATTAAGTCGCCAAGCTGTTGATTTCTAAGTGTTTCAATCGTGTCGATGAAACCAGAAGCTTCGATCAGCTCTTCGGCGCTCGTTCCTCGTGCAACGCGCGCTTCGTGTATCCATTGTTTCTCGGCGATTGCATATACCAACGAGACGTTTACTTCATGCATAGAATGACCTAAAGGTTATTTATCTAAGGACGATGGCCCATAGAGCTGTTCAGCGCGCTGCTGAAACGCATCTAATTGTGCCGCTATGACACTTTGAAATACTCGCCCAAAAAGTTTCTGAGTAATAACATTATCGAAGTTAAAATCCATGTTTAGTGACACCTTGCAAGCCGATTCATTTAGGCCCTGCAATGTCCATTGGCCAGCCAAGGTTGAAAATGGGCCTTCAATCAAACTCATGCTGACACTTTGATTGCTAAGCATCACATTTCTAGTAGTGAAGCTAAACTTAAGTTTTCCATATGATATCAAAAGCTTAGCAACTACTTCTTGGTCAGCTTCAGAGACAATTTCCATACCACTACACCAGTTTAGAAACGCTGGGTATGAGCGCACGTCTGCGATGACATCGTACATTTGCTGGATGCTATATGGTAGCAAGGCTGATCGAGAAACATTCATGAAAAATCGACCTTAAGCGGGTAAAAATAATACGAGTAGTAGCACAATCGTAATTATAAACGGTGCGACAAAACGAATGCAAAGCCGCCACAAACGGTAAGCCAGTATTGGCCGCATAGCGAGTGCCTCTTTGGCCGAGGTTTTAGACATGCGCCACCCAGCGAACAAGGCAATCAGTAACGCGGTGAAAGGCAGCAAGACATGAGTCGCCAAGATATTAAAGAAATCAAAATAGCCTCTCACTCGTTCTTCACCAAAATAGTAAAAGCTGAAGGTGTCACCGCTAAAAGAATAAATAGACACCCAGCCTAGCGCCCAAGCAGATGCACCAACGATCCAAGCGGCCGTGCGCCGAGAGATCGCCAAGCGCGAGGACAACAAGGCAATAGCTGGCTCCAATAGCGCGAAACCAGATGTCAGTGCCGCGACAAACAATAGAAAAAAGAACGCCGAGCTCCACCAAATACCGTTCTCAGCGATTTGCGCAAACGCGACCGGAAGAGTTTCGAATATCAAACCAGGCCCCGTGTCGTGTTGCATACCAAATGCAAAAACGATAGAAAGTATGATAAAGCTCATTAATAGAGCAATACCAGTATCAAATACCATAATCACACCCGCACCAAGAAACAAAGGCCTCGATTCACTTAGGTATGAGCCGTACATAATCAATATGCCGATACCAATGCTTAGCGAAAACAATGCCTGAGTAAGCGCGCTGACGAACAGTTCCGGCGTTAGCTTAGCCCAATCAAAGTCGGTCATGAATTCATAAACACGCTGAAAGTCGCCCACTTCGCTTGCGTACCACGCCAGCCAAATAACAAAGCCAATAAATACCGGCATTAAAACCCTTACCGCGCGCTCGAGACCACTGCGAACACCTTGAGACAACACCATTACCACTAACAATACGTAAACGCTATGCCAGATAATCTGTTGATCGGCATTTCTGAGTAACGCGCCGAACGAATTTTGCACAATTTCAGCCGGCACATTAACAAACGCCCCCGAGAGCGACTTCATTATGTAAAACAGAGTCCAACTCGCGACCACACTATAAAATGAAAAAATCAAAAAGCTGGTAACAATGCCAAGCCAACCAATTACCTCCCACAGCCCAGACTTGTGTTCTTCTTTAATAATCGCCCGAATACTATTAACTGGATTACCCTGCCCAACCCGACCAATCAGTAATTCAGCGATCATCAACGGAAAAGCCACCAACAATACACAGGCAATATAGACGTATAAAAAGGTACCGCCATGGACACCTAACTCATAGGGGAACTTCCAAACATTCCCTAAGCCTATCGATGAACCGATTGCGGCCAACAAAAATGCCGTATACGACCCCCAAGAAGGTCGAGTTCGAGATGTTGGCGGGCTTGTTGGTGGTGTAGACAATTGGGTTTTGTATTTCTAATTTTGTTGTTAATTACTTGTGTCGCTAATTTATTTCTGTTTTTGCGTGTTCAGCGTTATGATTCGCAATATATCCAGTATACCTAAGCAAAATTAACTGCACAGACCTAATGGCAAAGAATAAGAAGGCCCCTTCCAACACCATCGCTAGCAATAAGAAAGCTCGCTTCGATTTCTTTATCGAAGAAGATTTCGAGGCTGGCATGGTTTTAGAAGGCTGGGAAGTAAAAAGTATGCGCGCTGGCCTTGTCCAGCTCAAAGAAAGCTACGTAAATATACATCGTGGCGAGCTTTTTCTTCATGGTGCGCACATATCACCGCTAATCTCAGCATCAACGCATGTGTCACCTGACCCAGTGAGGTCACGCAAGCTGTTAATGAAACGCTACGAAATTGGTCGCCTAATTGGGCAAGTCGAACGCGATGGTTACACCATCGCGCCGTTGAGTCTTTATTGGGCAAGAGGCCGAGCCAAACTAAAAATAGGCTTGGCCAAAGGCAAGAAACAACACGACAAACGCGCCAGCATTAAAGATCGCGATTGGAAACGCGATCAGCAACGCATAATGAAAGGCGGCTAAAGTAACTCGAAGACATTGACACCAAAGAACTTCAATAACACCGTCGTGGTAAATACAAACAATAAAATTGCTGGTACAAAAGTACCTAAGGCAAAATTAACATAACGCTGTGTGAATGACCCTTTATAGGTGTCATCGCCGACCATTAACTCAGTATCTAGATTACTTCGACGCCAGCGATAGATCACGAACAGGCAAACGATAAACCCATTCAGTGGAAGAATGGTCTCGTAGAATACATCGTAAACTAGGTCAAAGAACGAGTTAACCTTGCCGCCATAAGCTAGAAATTCGGTAAACAATGGCACCATTCCAAACGACACCATACTGGCAATGACTAACAGCGCCGCGCATGCGCCTAAGGCCAGTACACTCTTAAAACGACTGAATTTAAGTTCATCTTGAAACGCCGATATCGGCACTTGCAAAATTGAAACCTGCGACGTTATTGCCGCAAAAAAGACCAATAAGAAAAATGCGCTGGCGAAAATTGACGCGCCAACAAAGCCAATCACACTTTGAAGAGACAAAAATATTTTCGGTAAGAAGGTAAACACTAAGGATACCGACGACGATGACAAATCATCAGTATTGATCTCAGGGTTGAAAACAAAGATAGCGGGCAAAATCAACAAGCCGGCAAAGAAAGCGACCGATGTATCAACCAAGGCTACCATTTTCGCACCGCTAGCAACGCTCTCACGCTTACTCACATACGAACCATAAGTAATCAAAATGCCCATGCCCAAAGACAGCGAGAAAAACGCCTGGCTGAGCGCGATATTAACGGTTGCTAAATTTATTTTTGAAAAATCAGGAACTAAGTAGAACTCCACACCTTTCAAAGCGTTTGGCAGAGTCAAAACAAACACAGTCAAGGTAATCAGCATGATAAACAAACTGGGCATCAACACCTTTGCGAGCCGCTCAATTCCATTTTGAACTCCCGAGTTGAGGATAATGCCAATCAACACGGTTAAGACTCCCAGATAAAGAAACACACCGTTGTCATTAATAAAGTTCCCAAAGTAACCTTCGACCGACATAGCTTCTAAATTGCCGCTCACTGCGCCAAGGAAATACCCCAAAAGCCAAACGGTTAATACTTGGTAAAAAACAGCGATCATAAATGGTGTAATCAACGCAAGCCAGCCGCCAAATCGCCATGCAGAACGGTCGCCAGCAATCGACTTGTATGCGCCTAGCGGGTTGCGTTGAGTCTTTCGCCCTAAGGACATTTCGGCAATCATGACGGGCAAGCAAATAAATACCACAAACGCGGCGTAGATAATTAAAAATGCCGCACCACCACTTTTTGCTGCATTTACAGGAAAGCCGACCAAGTTACCGATACCTACAGCCGAGCCCGCTGCGGCTAAAATAAAACCAAGCCGAGAGCGAAATTGTTCGCGTTGTTCTGCCATGTTGTTTTCCTTTGGAGTTTCTTGTAATTTTTTATGCAAAGAAGTCTATCTTCTGCTCGAGATCATCACAAGGTT
This sequence comes from Arenicella sp., assembly GCA_023301745.1. Lineage (GTDB taxonomy): Bacteria > Pseudomonadota > Gammaproteobacteria > Arenicellales > Arenicellaceae > Arenicella. Next base: position 27,583 of record JALZVW010000124.1, read on the forward strand.
TTCTAAACATTTGCGCCGAAACACTCCGCTCATAGAGAAATTAAATAGGCACGCAAAATCGTCAACAAGCGATAGCGAGATGACTTGATACAGCCACATAGCTTATCGTTGGCGCGACCAAGCAACATTCAAACTAACCGCGCTGCCTGGCATTACCTTGGAACCAATAGCGCACCGACTGGATTATGCCGGCGTTGCTTTATACCAATCAATCAGTGCTGGTACACAATATGATCTAAACTACGGAGCAGATTGCCAGATTTGACTGGTTAAATAACCTCCAGTCGCTTGAACTGGGGTAGTTCTTCCCTTTTTACTGACCCATGCCGCAATCGCGTAGCGACTCGCATCAATACTAGGCCGCTCTATCGAGCCTGACCATGTATTCATTTGCGCACCAGAAAAACGCGACAGCCCTAATACAACGAAGTCATGATCAAGGGTTTTTCCCTGATTCTCGCCACGCGTTACCTGTGTAGAAAGGTCTAAACCCAAAACCGCGAGATTCAATTGCAAATCGCCATCGCCCGCCTGGGAATCAAATTCAGCCGTAAAGCTACCAGCTTGATCGATCGATACTTTGAGCTTACCTACCACCGGCGCATCGTCGTCGGTTGGTGCACCCCATAAGCGCCATGAGCGCCATTCTTCACCGGCCTTTCTAACACCCGGCGTATAGACTGTTCGCTCGTCATACTCAGCGGCAATTTGGCGCTGACGTTGACTGTATTCACGGCTGGCAAACGGGTCGTCCCAGCCAATATAATCCCAATAGTCTACGTGCAGTGCGATAGGCACAAAACCATTCCAAAGCGATTCGTGAGACTTCAAGGTAGACATCCATTTATCCGCAGGCGGACAGCTGCTGCAGCCTTCCGAAGTATAGAGTTCAATCAATGGCACTTGCGCATCACTACTCGTGAACTCTTGAGAGGCGACTAGGTTAGAAAATGAAACGGCCAATACCACGGCCGCTAATTTTGCTGATTTGATTATACTGGTCATAGCATTAATTCGATTGGTTAGGTTTCTCATTTAGTCCACAACCGTGCGGCTAATGCAGTCAGCAATTGCGTCTAAGGCTTCTTTACGCGCAGTACGGTTTCGTAACAACATGACAACTTCTCGGCTCGGTTGAGGATCGGCAAAGGGTAAATACGTCACTCCGGACAGAGGCTTTCTACTGGCTAACTCAGGGATCAAGGTCATTCCAGTGCCACTCGCTACCATGTGCAATAAGGTGTCCATGCTGGTGGCCTTAAAACGAACATCTTCACGCGCTCCAGCCGAAAAACAAACACCCAGGGCTTGGTCTCGCAAACAGTGACCATCTTCGAGCATCAATACAGATCGGTCGTTCAATACGTCAATATCTATCGAGTCGCTTATGTCAGATAAAGCATCATCGTC
>JALZVW010000125.1 GCA_023301745.1 Arenicella sp.
CAAGTTGCGCCTAATAACGGTGTTGCCCAAACGGCCTATAACGAAAGTACCTCGCCAAGTACCGGCATTAGTGAGCGCCAAGCAACTAACTGGGCTGTTGGTCAAACGCCAAACGACGGTGACTTACCTCGGTCAATAGAACCGAGTCAAGTGCCCGTGGCGGCGGCTAACCAAAACGCGTATTCGAGCTCAACCGCTGTCGCTCAGCAACAAGCTGGCTCAAACTACCCGCCTGTGATTGATCGAAGCATTAATAATGTAAACCCGAGTGTGCCAGTTACCGGTGAAGGCACTCGTTTGCCTACCTCAACGGATTTTCAAACGAGCCGCCGTCAGGAAGTTTCAGCGGTGGCAGGCCAAGCTCAATCACAGTCGATTGAGAGTGCTGCCAACCTAGAAACGTTTTCGCAAGAAAATAGGGCGCGAGTCAGTTCTGTGCCCTTAGCGTCGACTTCACTGCCAGCTAATGGCGGCGGCGTTGTATCTATTCCAGCGCAAGTAACACAAGCCTCGGGCCAAGCTCAAAGCGCGATTGACGCAAGCCAAATACCCACTCAAATTCAGAGCCAGAGTCAAGGCTTGGTAGAACCTCTTGCCGCTACTTCTAATTCGCAATTGGCTAATGCGGCGACTACAAGCCAGGTGTCTGCAGCGGCTGTGTTATCTGAAAACGATTACTACGGCCAAGGTTTTGAGTTGTTGAAGCAATCTAAGTACGAAGAGGCCGCGTCGATCTTTGAGCAGCAATTAAAAGCCTACCCGAGTGGTGATTTGGCTGATGATGCGCATTACTGGATCGCCGAGGCGATGCATGTAAGCCGAAAACTTGATGTTGCTAAAGTTCATCTGAAAACCATTATTAGCGATTACCCACAAAGCCGACGCCTGCCGGACGCCATGTTGAAAACGGCTTATATTGAGCAAAGCCAAGGCAATCAAATTGAAGCGCGCATCTTATTTCAAGAGATCGTTAATCGGCACCCGCAATCGGATGCAGCCATTGCCGCAAAAAACCAATTGGCTGCGGCCAACTAGCTAGTCTACGAGGCGGGCCATTATCATTGGCCCTAGGAATCTGTGTCGTTAAGAATTACTGAAATATTTTTCTCCATTCAAGGGGAGTCAAACACGATTGGTTACCCCACTGTGTTTGTTCGCTTAACCGGTTGCCCAATGCGCTGCAGCTATTGTGACACCGCGTATGCCTTTCATGGTGGTAAAAAGCACAGCCTTGATGAAGTATTAGCCGAAGTAGGCAACTATAAATCTAAGCACGTAACGGTCACCGGTGGTGAGCCTCTAGCGCAAGCTGGGAGCCACCAATTGATGACGGCGTTGTGCGATGCAGGCTATTCGGTCTCGTTGGAAACTGGCGGTGCAATGGACATCGCCGATGTCGACAAACGTGTGTATGTGGTGCTTGATATCAAAACACCTGCGTCTAACGAAGAACACAATAATACTTATTCTAATTTGGATCACATTAAACCAACGGACTGTTTCAAGTTTGTGATTTGCAATCAAGATGACTATATTTGGTCTAAAGAATTTGTCGCTGAACGTCAGCTCAATGAGCTTTGTGATGTTTTTTTCTCGCCCTCGGCCGATGAGTTACCAGCAAGCGACTTGGCGGATTGGATCGTCAGAGACCAATTGCCAGTTCGAATGCAGGTTCAGCTGCATAAAGTCCTTTGGGCCAATGAGGCTGGCCGCTAGCAATAAAGAGTTAGTTGAGCCGAGTAAAGCAAGTCGAGAAATTTCCCGTAATGAATACGGTTACCAATTAAGAACACGATTAATAGCACGATGAAAAAAAGAGCGGTAATTTTAGTGTCCGGTGGTCTAGATTCTGCCACTGTGTTAGCGATGGCGATTGATCAGGGCTACCAATGTTATACCCTTAGCTTAGACTACGGCCAACGGCATAGAATCGAACTCGATCGTGCTAAAAAAATATCGATCAGCAATGGCGCGCAAGAGCATAGAGTCGTGCGTCTCGATATCGGAGGCTTTGGTGGTTCAGCGCTCACTGACCGTGATATCAATGTCCCGACACAAGAAACCAAGGACATTCCCATTACCTACGTGCCGGCGCGCAATACGGTATTTCTATCGGTAGCATTAGGCTGGGCCGAAGTGCTTGAAGCCGAAGCCATCTTTATTGGTGCTAATGCGGTCGATTACTCGGGCTACCCAGACTGCAGGCCCGAATATATTGAAGCCTTTCAAAACCTTGCAAACCTAGCAACTAAGGCCGGTGTCGAGGGTGGGCGTATACGCATTGAAGCGCCCATCATTGACCTAACCAAGGCTGAAATCATTCAAAAAGGCCTAGTGTTAGGCGTTGATTATTCGCAAACCATCTCGTGCTATAACCCTCGAACCGACGGCAAAATTTGCGGTGAATGTGATTCGTGCCGTATTCGAGAAGCCGGCTTTCAAACGGCCGGCACGCCAGACCCTGCCAACAGTTAGCGACTGATGCTCACTATTTCAGGCTTAGAATTTGCCTATGGTTCTGAGCCGCTGTTTGACCGGTTAGACTTAAACGTCGCTGCTGGCGAGCACGTGGTTATCGTTGGTGACAGTGGCGGCGGTAAATCTACGCTATTAACCTTGATCGCCGATGGGGGTCGAGACGCCATTGAGCTCGGTCGCGGGCTAAGTTCAACTATGGTGTTACAAGAAGGCGCCTTGCTTGATCATCTTAATGTAATAGACAATTTGAAGTTGGTTGCGCGTTACTCCAAATCGCCGGTCAACGAATTGAGAATTACCCAAGCTTTAGAGCAGCTTAATATTGATGACGGTCTTTACGATGCGCCAGTAAGTCAATTGAGCGGCGGGCAAATGCGCCGCGTGGCAATTGCTCGAGCGCTACTAACCAGCCCAGATCTGCTGTTGTTTGATGAGCCTGACGCGGGTCTCGATATTGTTAATCTTTCCAAACTAGCGAGCACCGTTAATCTGTTGTCGGTAGAGCATGGCAAAGCCTGTATGACGGTTTCACACAACCCGTTCTATATCGCCCAAGTGGCGAATAAAGTGTATCGTCTGCAAGCCGGGCAATTGGTTTTGATTGCCGATTGGCCAGAGTTAGCCGCTGATGACAAAGAAATACAACAGCGACAGTTGATACTGCAAACTCAATTAGCTCGCACGGTTGATACGGCTCGCGCACGCGCTAGTAAGCCAAAGAGAGACTGGCCGTTAATAAGTTGGCTTACTGGGTCAGCTCAGACGTTAGTGAGCCTAGTGCACGCTCCAAGATCGCTCAAGGATGAATTGACCATAGCCGGCTACGGCGTCTACCTAAGTTTTATCACCGGGGTGCTCTTTTTTGCTCTAGTCGGGCTAATGTTAGGGTCAACCACCATCGCCGTAGTAAGAATGTTGGCCGATCATTCTCTTACCGGGCTGGTGAGCGTGTTCGTTAAGCCTGAAACCCTGATCAACTTAATGGGCGGCCGCTATGTGTTGTACCTCGCACCAGCCATTGGCGGCATGCTCTTCGCAGCTCGCTCTGGCAGCATTATGAGTAATTGGCTTGGCGAGATGGTGCGCGGTAAACAAGTAAGGGCTTTAAGCTTATTAGGTGTGCCTCCTATGCAGTATTTACGCGCACCCAGCGCGATTGCTTTGTTCCTATCGATGTTTGCCACCATTGTCTGGTTTACTTTTTGCGTATGGCTAGGTGGGGTGGTCGCGGCCACCCAATTATTTGATATATCGAACGCCAGTGAGATAATGAGCTTGAGTCGTTACGATGTTGCGCGTAGCCTATTTTGGTGGAAAGCCGTGATTTATAGCGCCGTTGTGGCGCTTACGGTAGTGGGCTTAGGGCTCTCGTTTAAGAAAACGGCTCACCAAGTGAACATCCATACAACTAAAACAATAATCTACTCAACACTATGCATCGCGTTCGCCGAATTAGTGATAATTTTGAGCTAAATTCGATTAACTAGAAAAGCGTATAATTTAAGCAAATAAACTGCGAAAAAAGGTTGACCAAAGGTCGTTAAGTAAAGATAATCACGCCTCGCTTGAGTATGGGGCGTTAGCTCAGTTGGTAGAGCATCTGACTTTTAATCAGGTGGTCGCGCGTTCGAACCGCGCACGCCCCACCACTCAAACGAATAGCCCGCCTTGTGCGGGCTTTTTTTTGTCTAGAACACAAAAGCAAGGAGTGGTAGGACACGGTAGGGGATAGACCACGATTAAATTCTCAAATGGTGGTTTAGGCGACTTTCAGCCTATTCGTCAATCGTTAGTCCTATTAGCATTAGTAAGATGGCGAGCTGGCTCCATTGATTGATGAAGTACATCAATAATCTGAATTTGCCCTGTGGTTACCCGATAGTAAATTGTATGAGAACCAACAAAGTAGCTAAACCAATCAATATTGAGTTCAGTCCGATGCATGCCTCGCTGAGGATCTTCAGCGATAAACTCTAAACGATCTAATAAGCCTTCTAAATAGCGTACAGCCTGTTTAGGCCCAAATTGTTTAGCAGTATAGGTATCGATCTCAGCAATACTTCTCGCCGCTTCTGGCGACAGTACGTAGTTAGCCACGTTTGGCGATCAGCTCTTTAATAAACTCATCACCATTTACAAACTCGCCTCGGTCAAGTTGAGCTTCGCCAACAGCTAACTTTGAGCGTATTGCTGTCAGTTTAGCTTCATCTTCTTCGAGCAGACGTAAGCCAGCTCTAACCGCTTCACTGGTTGATTCAAAGCGACCTTCTTCGATTTTGTTGTCGATAAAGCTGGAAAAGTGTTCACCAATTGTGACGCTGGTATTTCTAGGCATAATTATTCCTCAATACAATGTGTATTACATACTAATACACTTTGTGTTGTTAATCAAAATAGCTCGACGGGATTTGAGTTGTAAAGCGCGCAGCGCAAGCTGCTTAAAACCCGTAGGCGCAAACACTAGCAAGGAGGTAACGGAACAGTTCTAAGCTAAAATAAATTCTGCTGCTGTGCAGCGCCAAGTATTTATTTTGAGCTTACCAAAGGCTTGGGACTTGTAGTGAACGGGCTGCTAAGCCATTCATGTAACTCACTTTAAATTTGATTGAATGTACCAAAAACGGTACAGCGGCTCATGGCTAAAAAGAATGCACACATTGGTTCATCGTTTGATGACCTACTTGAGGAAACGGGTGATTCTGCCGAGGTAAGCGCGGTTGCAATAAAGCGTGTTGTCGCTTGGCAGGTTTCACAAAAAATGGAAAAAGAAAACATCTCAAAAACGCGCATGGCTGAGCTTATGGATACCAGCCGATCAGCGCTTGATCGACTACTTGACCCGACCAATACGTCAGTGACTTTGCACACATTAGACAACGCCGCGAAGGCTATCGGTAAGACCTTACACGTACAACTTGTTTAAGATTTTCTCTAACTGAGATAGCGCGCCCCGTCATTACAACAGGTAATGACGGGGCGCGCGACGCTAGCATGTAGGCGCGTGTAGCCTTAATTATAGGATGACCGAGGGATGACAAGGAATTCATCGCCAATCTTTTGAAACTCGAAATTTCTGTGCTAGGGTAATTGCAACATCGATGACTACCCCTGAGAGCATCGTCCACTGGGGACTTGTAGCGAGCTTCGCAAATGCTTGCGCACAAACTACGCTTTTAGCTAGTACGCTTACCACAAGCGATTTATCCATCCGGTATCAAACCTTTCGGTAACGATACATTTACTCAACGGGCTTTTTGTCATTAAGCTCAATCCGATTCAGGCGCTTTGCGCGTGCCTGTTTCATTTCACTTTCCTTTAGGAGGTTCTTATGACTAACCATCATTTTGGTTTTACGTAGTACGTTGTGGCTATTCCATAACGAGCCAATTGGCAAGTCGTGTAACGAGCGACTTTAATTTCCCGCTTTATCCACGGGACAGCTTGCTGAATCCGCTGCGGGATTAACACTAACCAACGGAGTATCGTTATGGACAAATTAACTTATGAATTATTAGGCCTTTGCAAGCATAACCACGATGGCTCTCGTGGCACACAAGCGCAAAGAAAGAAGCAACTAAAACTATTTTCCGAACAACTAAAAGAACTGGGCTACAGACATATGGGCGCTAAATCGCTAGGAGCTAGGCATGTCATAGCGCTTGTAGAGTATTGGCTTACCAAGCCATCAAAGTCGACCAATAAATTGATATCCCCTGGCACCATTAAGAACAGAATGGCAGCCTTGAGATGGTGGGCGCGCAAGATCAATAAATCTGGGGTAATTCCAAAAGATAATAGAGCGCTCGGCATACCAAACCGGCAACGGCTGCCGAGCTACAACAAAGCATTTAAATTGACAGATCATCAAATTAGTAAGTTGCCGGACCATCTAAAGATTAGCCTTCGCTTACAGCAAGAATTTGGATTGAGGCGAGAAGAGGCCGCCAAATTTATTCCAGTTATGGCGATCAAAGAAGATCGCATTGAACTTAAGAGGTCTTGGACTAAAGGAGGCCGCGCTCGATCAATTCCTATTACCACTGCTGGTCAACGAAAATTGCTTAAAGAGATTGGAGCGCTAAATCAAAATGCATCGCTGATTCCCGCAAAGATAAATTACAGACAATATCTCTCACATAGAGATCATCATTTGGGTATTGCTGGAATT
>JALZVW010000126.1 GCA_023301745.1 Arenicella sp.
GTGGCACCGGTAATTGCTATGGCACCGATAATTAATTGCTAATTGGCAAGCAAGAAGCTCGCTTAAGACGCTCTAACGCTGCTCATCAGCGTTAATCCAAGATTAGTACAATTCGATGATCGTATCGACAATACTGGTGCACAAATGGCTTAATTGCTCGGCGCTTAAGATATACGGCGGCATTACGTAGATCAGATGGCCAAAGGGTCGCACCCAAACGGATTTTTCAACCAAGCGCGCTTGAACTTTAGCCACATCAACAAGGTTGTGCATTTGCACCACGCCAATGGCGCCTAATACTCGAACATTGGCGACGGCCGGATGATCAGCGACCTGCTCTAGGCTTTTTAGAGATCGTTCAATAGCTGAAATTCGATTGCGCCACCCTTCTGGATACGTTGCCTCGCTTGACTCGTCAAGCAGAATATCAATACTCGCACAGGCCGCCGCACAGGCCAGTGGGTTGGCCATAAAGGTTGGCCCATGCATTAGCATCGGTGCCGACCCGCTGGATATACCTTGAGAAACTTTACGGCTCGCTAATGTGGCGGCTAAGGTCATTGTGCCGCCGGTGAGCGCTTTGCCGATGGCTAAAATATCTGGACAAACATCGGCATGCGACATGGCGAAGAGTTCGCCAGTACGCCCGAAGCCGGTGGCTATTTCGTCAAAAATTAATAGCACTGAAAACTCATCACACAGTTGCCTCAGCGAGGCGAGATAACTCGGGTGATAAAAGCGCATACTGACCGCGCCCTGTACAATCGGCTCGATAATGACCGCGGCTATGTCATTGTGCTGCTGTTCTAACAACTCGCGCAAGGCATCAATATCACTAGGCTCCCAAGCCTCAGAAAAAGTAATCGTTGGCCGAGGGGCATACACTTGCTTACTGATGACCTCGGTGAATAAATGGTGTTGTCCATTGTCAGGGTCACCCACCGACATACAGGCAAAGGGGTCGCCGTGATAACCGCCGCGAACGGTAAGCAGTTTGCGTTTGTTAAGGTGCCCCAAAGATTGCCAATACTGCAAGGCCATTTTAAGCGCAACTTCAATTGCGATAGACCCCGAGTCAGCCAGAAAGACGTGCTGCAAAGGCTCCGGTGTGATGTCAATTAATCGTTGACCTAATTCTGATGCCATGGGGTGCGCAATACCGCCAAACATGATGTGCGGCATGGTCAGCAATTGCTCGCTAAGCGCGGCGCGTATTACCGGGTGGTTATAACCGTGAATGGCGGCCCACCAAGATGACATACCGTCGAGCAGCCGTTGCCCATCGGCCAGCTCAATATAGGCACCATCGGTTGCCACCACCGGATAACACGGCAGTGGTGAGTGCATTGACGTATAGGGGTGCCAAAGATGCTCTCGATCAAAGTCGAGCCATTGCTGGGTGTTTTCGAATTTCTTGTGCATGCTGTTGTATGAAGTGCTGGTCAATTTTTTCGGCTTGAGGTATTTCACCAAGTAGCGCTAGCTGACCTTGGGTCAAAATAATATCTCGACTTTGTGTGTTAGTTTCGCCATTAAAAACGATGCCCAAAATTGGAAGTTTGAGTGCTCTTAAAAGATGAATAGACAGCAAACTATGGTTGATGCTGCCAAGATAATAGTTAGCCACCAAGACCACCGGCATGGCCAATTTTTCAATCAGATCGACCGTTGATAATGTTTCAGACAAAGGCACCATCAAGCCGCCCGCTAGTTCGATAACTAGATTTTTGCGAGCCTGCGCTGGGGCCAATATGTCTTTCAATTGAATCTGAACGCCATCATGCTCAGCGGCGGCGTGAGGCGACATAGGCTGGGTCAGACGGTAGGCTTCAGGCCATGCGGTAAAACCGCTTGAGGATGTTAAAAAGCGGCCAACCTCGTCACTGTCTGTGTGCTCTAAGCTGCCAGCCTGAACCGGTTTCCAGTAGTCAGCATTAAGCGCGTGACACAAAATTGTAGAAACAACCGTTTTGCCCACATCGGTGCCGATGCCGGCAACGATCACGCTCATTGTGATGCCTCATTGACTAATTGAGCCGCGGCTAAGTGGCTCTTTAAAACACAGGCAAACCGATCAATCTGTTGGTAAGTGTTCGTGCTATGAAGGCAAATTCTAATTCGCTCGCGGCCTAGTGGCACGGTTGGGCTGACAATGGCTTTAAGTGCAAAGCCGGCTTGCCTTAGATGTGTGCCAAGGTCCTTCGCGCCCTGCGCATCGCCAACGATAAGTGCTTGAATAGGGCTGTCACTTTCAAGCCAATAGGCATTATTAAAACGTGCCGATTTCACGGTTTCAGAAAAATAGGCGATATTGTTCTGTAGCGATTCTCGCTGGCTGTCGGCCTCGCACAATTGCTGATGCGCTTTGTCTAGGGTGGCCACTGTTTGCGGTGATGGCGCGGTTGTATAAATAAATGGCCGACAGTAATTGACCAAGTAATCGCGCAAAATACTAGAGCCGGCAATCACAGCGCCGTGGCTGCCCATCGCTTTGCCAAAGGTAAAGATCGACGCAAAAATCGCCGCTTGCAAATTTAGCTGCGCGATCAAACCAGCACCGTGTTCACCATAAACACCAAGCGCATGCGCTTCGTCGACGATCAGAGCGGCCTTGTAGCGTTGACAAAGCTCTACTAACTGCTGCAGAGGGGCCTGATCACCATCCATTGAATAGAGAGACTCTACCACCACAAACACTTGCTGCTCAGGCGACGTTCTAGTGTTCTCGAAAGCGTCAAGTAAGCGCGTCAAATCGGCGAGGTCGTTATGTGCAAAATTTAAATATGGCGCACGACTCAATCTGGCACCATCAATAAGGCTTGCGTGGGCTAACGCGTCTAGAATCAACAAATCATCATGTTGCGCTATGCAAGCCAGTAAGCCGCTGTTTGCCGCATAGCCCGAACTGAAAAGTAAACTGTGTTCAAAGCCATGGTGGCGTGCGAAGCCCTGCTCAAACTCTTCGGTATGACGCGAATTGCCACTAATTAAGCGCGACCCAGTAGAGCCATTGTTCAGCTTTGCGTTCGTCGGCTCTTCGTTTTGCGCCAGCCCGAGGTAATCATTTGAACAAAAATCATCACCTGGGTAGAGTTGCAACGCGCGTCGCACGCCCTTTTGCTGGCGCGCAAGCAAACGTTTATTAAGACGTTGCTCAATCGAATTTTCTAAAACCATGGGGCTGCTTGCGCGTCGAATATCAAAAGCGCTTTTAGATTTAGCTGTAAACGCGAGACTATACTGTCTGTAGTCTCAATTTTCTAGAGTCGATACAACCGCGCAAGAAAATAATTTTACGCCAGCGGCCCCATTGGCTTGAGTGCTATGCGGTTATCTAAGACACTCACCGCCACAATGCATGCCTAGGTGACTATTTGACCAGCGCATCATAAACCAACGTTCTAGAGACACCGCGAAAATCTACTTTGGGGCCGCCTTGAGGAAAACGTTGAACCATGCCAATAAAATACAGCTTATTCGCTGGGTCAATCCAAAACCAGGTGCCAGCGGCGCCGCCCCAATAATAACTGCCGACACTCATCACTGGCTTACTAGCGTCCACGCTGCGATCCAAGCTGCGATCCAAGCTACGAATAGTGCCAACGTTTAGGCCAAAACCCAGCTTGTCGGTTTCAGCCTCGGTTAGGGTACCGGCAACATTTACATTTTGGTCGGCGCGCAACACATTAGTGATCATCAATTCAAGACTTGCGGCGGTCATGACTCGAACACCGTCCAACTCGCCACCATTGGCCAGCATCTGACAGAATCGCGCGTAATCAGCTAAGGTTGAGACCAAGCCACCGCCACCAGACTCCATTCGACGTGTCTCTTTTTTATACGACATGTCGCCCAATATATTGTACTTCTTCTCTACAAACGGCAGACGTTGGAATTTTTTAGTTTCAGGGTGATAGGCAAACACATCAGCGAGTCGATCAGCCTTGTCGCTGGGAACATAAAAGGCGGTGTCGGGCATACCCAGAGGCTTGAATATTTCAGTGCTGAGGTACTCGCCCAATGTCATGCCGGTAATACGCTCAATGATGGCGCCTTGAATGTCGACCGACGCCGAGTAAAACCAGTGTTTACCAGGTTGATGCATCAGTGGAATAGTGGCTACATTGTCGATAAATTTTTGCAAATTGGCCGAGCCTAAAACGCCTTGTTTCATAAAGGCTAGATTTGACGGGTCACGACCATAGAGCCCATAGGCGAAACCAGCGGTATGGCTCATCAATTCACGCATCGTTGGTTGGCGCTCAAGAGGTTCCAGCTCAAAGCTGCCATCTTTTTCATAACTTTTGACGACATCAAGGCCCTCAAACTCAGGAATGAACTTAGATACCGGATCATCCAATGAGAACTTACCTTGCTCATGGAGTTGCATCATCGCCACGCCGGTGATTGGTTTGGTCATGGAGTAGATCCGATAAATCGTATCTTGCTCAATCGGCGTGCCATCCATGATGTCACGCACACCGGCCTGCATATGGCTCACTACCTTACCATCGTGAACTAACAAGGTAGCGATGCCCATGGTGTCACCGTCAGAGACAAATTGGCGCATACGATTTTCTAATGCGGTTATTTTTTCAGGCTCAAATCCAGCTCCAGCTGATTTAGTGCTCAAATCAGGAAAAGCCACGGCCTTGTCGACCTTCAGTTCCTTGGCGTATGAGGTAACACCGACGCCAAGAATGGCGATACATAATGCTATTTTTAGAGCTGATTTGGCCTGATTCATTATTATATTAGTTCCTGATGTTATGGGCTGAGACACATTTTTCTAGAGCCACTAATACTTAACTAGATGAACGGCTAATGCAAGAGATCCTAGGCAGAGTGGCTAATTATTCAAGCAGAACCGAACGATGCCAAATCGAGCGTTATTAAATGTGCCTAGGCTGGCAGATGCTTTAAATAGATTACAACGTTCTTTAACGCATATTTATTATTAGATACACTCAGAATAATTATTTCTTGCTTATTGAGAGTGCCATAACCATAGTCGCCAACAATCGTTGTGCTCGATGATTTACTTTCAAATTTTTTCAATATGACAAACTCATCATCACCCTCTTGCTCCTTAATGCCGACATAGAGAGTGTTTTCTGGATACTTTATTTTCTCTAAGCGCGCGAGTAAATCAAATCTCGAATGACTGGCGTCGATCGATGTTTTCACCGACGAAATTAAATTGCCATAGACAACATCAACCACTTCTTGTTTTGCATAATCAGGGTAGTCAGTGTTCACCGCCTTATAGACAAAAAAAGAGCAACCGCCTATAAGCAAAACGAATGCCGCCAATATGGCCAATAATATTTTCATTTCAACTCCTAACTTCGCAGGGTGCCGGCGCCTTTTTGAGACTAATCAAGATGATCTGACTTTTTAGTTTCGCGTATGTTTTCTTTTCTTTTTAAGCCACTTTTTAAAGGCTTCTATTTCGCTCTTATTTTGACTGGCGTCGGCTTTTCTTAATGCAAAAATAAGATCATCTCCAGGATAGCCAACTGAACGAAACCGCTTAGTCCATATCATATAGAGCCAGTCATCTTTGTAGCCCTTCTTGGACTTCCAAAATAAGGCAACAGCCATAAATTCTTTTTGTTCGTCATCCATACAATTATCTTTGCCTGTTTGATTATTTTTTACCACGGAGGATAAAAATAGAAATTCACATATTCAACAGCCGCAACTATAACCTCAAGCGCTAAGTCGGTTCGCGATTTTTATACCGTATAAAGTAGCGAATTTTAAATACCAGAGAATTAACGCCCGTTTTATGAAGTATGTTCGCCTCTGTTAATTAAGCGTTCAGCATTGAGCTAGTATGCTAATGCATACTGTCACTAATTGGAGAAAATGGTATGTCAATAAAATCTATTGAAGCGGTTTTAAGATCAGATGGAAGGGTCGGCCGAGTCGAATACTGGATCGTCAACATTATATGCATAGCACTATTTAGCATTATTATGCCGCCTAGTTACTCGGCGCCAACATGGACGGCTTGGCTTTTAGTTGCTCCCATAGCCATTTACGGCATACATGTCACGATAAAACGAGCCCATGATAGAAACAGAAGTTTTCTTTTTGTGTTCCTATTTTTCATTCCTATCGTTTGGTTTTGGCCGGCGATTGAATTAGCATTTTTCCCAAGAGTCGATAAAAATAACGCTTACGGAACACGAGCGCATTAACGGATTAGCGCGTTTTAATACACAGGCCAATTAACCCCATTATTTTTAACACTAAATCAAACAGACTCATCTTAGTTAAACCTAGAAGCTCTTGTCTCTGTGATGGAAACACCCACTAGTTACTTGGCCGTTGTCATATGCTTAATTTCTAAGACATTAAAATTTGGGTCTTCAACAAAGAACGTTTCTTGCTGATAGTCAGTGCCCTCAAATCTGACATACGGCGTGTCTAGAAAACCGTTATTCGCTTCTACACTGGCTCTGACTGTTAAGTAGTCTTCCATAGTTAAATGCACGCCAAAATGAGGAACGCACACATCACCCATATCAACACTATGCCGATTGCGATCACTACTCTTACCAACCCTTGGCTCTGACGCGTGCAAAGTAAGTTCGTTGCCCCAAAAATCGATATCTTGCCATTTACCTTCTTCGGACATGTCCAACCCACAGCCAAGCACTTGTTGATACCACGCTACGGTTACCGCTAGGCTACCCGCCTCAATGGCTAAATGAAATCTATTGCTACTCATGCTGATTTGCCTTTATTGAAGTCTCTATTTAGGTATCATTTTAGTTAAATTTAGCCGCAACTATCTGCCCAATACTGCTGACAAATATGCAATTATTGGCAGAATCTGCCAATAACTAAATCTCAAATTGTTGATAACCTTCAAAAATCGATAACATTGTGAATGCCACAACAAAGATATAATCGCTTTTATAATGTATGTCACAATATCAAAATGTTAGATAAAACAGATTTTAAAATCATTGCTGAGCTACAAAATAATGGTCGCCTGAGCAATCAAGAACTCAGCGAAAGGGTCGCGCTATCGCCATCACCGTGTTTGCGTCGAGTTCGCCAACTTGAAAAGTCAGGTGTTATTAAAGGCTACATGGCGATTGTTGATCAAGAGGCGTGCGGCTTACCGGTAATGGCATTTATTACGATACGCTTAGACAAACAAGAGCAGAGTGTTATCCAAATTTTTGAAGACAGTATCGCCGAGCTAGATGACGTGATGGCGTGCTATTTAATGTCAGGAACGTCTGATTATATGCTGCATGTCCTGAGTCGCTCGCTTAAAGAATATGAGCGCTTTATTCGAGATAGGCTAACTCGAATTCCGGGTATCGGCAGCTTAGAAACCCACTTCGCGTTTGGACAAGTCAAACAAAAAAAAGTGTTCCCAAGCTTAGACGGGTAATTAATAAATGAGATACGAAATTTCTGGTAAAGAGCTCACATGTTCACATTGCGAGTTTGTTGGCTTTGATTGTTCAAGTGCACAGCTCAATACAGCGATGATGACGTTTTTAGATATTGAGTGGCTAAACGCAAGTGCGACGGTATTTGGCTGCCAAAATTGCGGGCGCTTAGAATGGTTCGCTTCAAATGCAAAAATCGTTGAGTTGGATGACCTAACCGAAACAGAGTGTCTTGCCTGTAATAGCCTTATTTTGAACGGTGAATCCTCATGCCGAAAGTGTGGCTGGAGTTACCAGACTTAATCAGGCAGTTCCGTTCGAGCCAGAACGCCCTAGAGCTCGAAATTTCAGAGCCCTATTCCGCGTGATTGAAAACAGCGCTAAAATATCCGACGGTTCGAATTATTGTATTTTCAAACACAAGTATGCACACTTACGCAGGCTTGCAATAACAACACACCGCTACCGTCATCATGTTTATATTGTTTAAAAATTCTTGGAAAACCTTCGGTTTTAAACTCTTTTTCGTGCTCTTTATGTCTCAAGCATTAGGGCAAAACTTATCGGACCAAGTCATCAACCTGAAGGTTGGGCAATGGGTCAGCGAACAATCAACGTATATTGACGGAAACCGACAAGGTCATATCGACTTACAAAATTCACATTGCTTAGACGAGTCAGAAGCAAACCTTACTCTTCAAGACTATGTTAATAAAATGATGAACGGCGTTGGAGCCGATGCGAACTGCGATTTTTCAAACATTCAAAGCCAACCAGGCCGTGTCGATTTTGATTTGCAATGTTCAAACTCAATTGGGCTGACAACCCAGCTCTCAATGTTTTATCAGTACAACCCAGAGCACGTTGAATTCGAAGCCAATGGCACGCTAACCGGAAACGGCGACTCAAGACTTATCAAAATTGAAGGCAATACACGACGTGTTGGCGAATGTGACGCTACTGAGAAACAATAATGTTACTCGTAACCCACGATTTAACCAATCGTGAGGCGTAAAACGAGCACTACACCGATCATCGGGCATATCGGAACCGCCCCCGAATCTTACCGCCGTCGTCAGAACACGAAACTTCAAAGCGACCCTCTACCTCGGTAATAATTGGCCCGGTCGATGCGAAAGGGTCACCATTGTTCGAGATCCGAGTAATAGTGAAGCTTCCGTTTCCACTGTTCGAGCAAGGTTGATTATTATCGCTAAAGGTTATCGACGGCATTGTGTCATCAGAAAACACTGAAATCGGCACCGCGGGCGCATAGGTGCCTACCGCTAAGTCTGCGAATGGGAACGTTGCTTGTGGTGTACGAATCCAAAATTCATAGCTACTGGACGAACCTGGCCTACGCATGATGACATTTACTTCATCTAAGCCGATGTCCTGAAAAACCATCTGCGCACCGTTTTGCAAACTATTTAGATGAAAAACTTCAGCTGTCGTGCCTACGATAGTATCGTTTTCGTCTCCAAGCACTGCAACAACAAGATCCGTACCGGAATTTAAACGAGCAGGCAAACTAGGGAACAACTGCATCGGTTGCTGCCCAGCCACTGGCGCCGATCGAGTATTTTCTTCGTCCAGCAATAAATTCATAATCGGTGACAAAGAGAGAGTATTCGATCTTACAAAGACCGTATCTGGCGATTCACTACGAATAAAGCCGGTCATTGACGTCATACGTGCATAACCCTGAGTCGCTCTATTTAGTTCGCATTGCCCGAAACCAAAACTCACGGTGCCAGCGACAACTCGCTGCCCATTGATGTCAATAAATAAAGGGCCGCCGCTGTCACCACTGCATGAACCGCGGCCATCGGTGGTGAAACCCGCGCACATCATATTCGATTCGATCGGCCGAATCCCAGTAAAACTCTCCCATTGATCATTACAATCTAGGTTGCTAGTGATTGGCGCTAAAACCTCTTGCAACGCGTTTGGCTCTGCGCGAGGATTGGTTGCGGTTAATCCCGTTCCAATGACCGTGCCATCGGTACCGGCAAGCTTATCACTGCCACTCAAAACTGGAGAGATTTGCGTAAAGTAATCACGGGTAAGAGTCAAAACAGCAACATCGTTTGCGATTGTCGAGGGATTGTACTCCGGATGAGCAGCGACACGACTCACTGGAAACAAATCAGATTGCTGAAGACGATCACTAAACGCATAAAAACCTGGAATAGTAAAATAACGAGAAGCTCTCTCTTGCGCGCAATGTGCTGCCGTCAAGACCTTGTTTGATGCAATCACCGTGCCGCCACACAAACCGGTTATGTTGCCAGAACCGTCGGTGATAATCACTAGCGCATAGTCACGGTAACGATCTCGAGAAGTTGTAGTGCCGCCAATTATAAAGGGCGTAGGAGCTGACTCAGTGGCACGACTACTATCAACAGACTTAATAGAAATACCATCAAAAGTAGGCTGCAGACTTAACGAGGTTCTATCCACTCCCTTGCTCATCAAACCATTTACGGCACTAACAATGCTCGCGGTTTCGGTTTCGATCTCAGCGCTAGCGCTAGGCAGGATCATGACAGCACTAAAGAGGGTAACCCAAAGTACGTTGTTAAAATAAGTAAGTCGTTTAATAAAATTGAACAATTGACACCGTCCTTGCAGGTTCATGAAAAATGAGGGCTAGCGTTATTTTAAATATAGGCCCGTGGCGACATTCTATAACGAATACTATCTCAAGGCCAAGACAACTGTTCTGGTAGATCTGCGTCTCCTGTTGTGATTCTTGCTCTTAAAATATTCAAACCTTTTCACCACTCTTTGCGACTAAGTAGTTCTGATCAAATAGGTAAAATAAAAAACGAAGGAGAATTAAGGTGAAAAAGAACAATCAAAGAGATGCAGGATATCGGCAGCCGACTATGCGCCCGATTGCCAGAAGCATTGTGCTGGCCGGATGTGTCAGCACAATGTTCGGCGCTTCAAACCTAGCGTTTGCCCAAGCTGAAACAAATCCCGAAAGCGACAACATCTTATTAGAGGAAGTTGTTGTCACCGGGATTCGAAGTTCGCTTGAAAGTGCGCTTGCTGAAAAGCGGGCTTCAGATAGCTTGATAGAAGTTATTGTTGCCGATGACATTGGTAAACTTCCAGATCAAAATCTAGCCGAAGTTCTAGAGAACATCACAGGCATTCAGATTACTCGCCAAGCGGGTGTTGGTACCGGCGTTCAGATTCGTGGCACCAATGCTAACCGCACGGAGCTTAATGGTGTTGCAACGGTAGGGTCGGGTAGCGTGCCACTTGGCTCGTCTGGCTCTGATCGCAGTGGTATTGGTTTCGAAGACATTAACGCGTCAATTATCGCATCTGTCGAAGTGACTAAGTCGCCCGAAGCGAAGACCGTTGAGGGCTCTGTAGGCGGAACCGTTAATTTAAAAACAATCCGCCCACTTGATTTGAAAGAAACGCTAGGGTCTATTCGCATACAAGGTGAAGACAGTAGCCTTTCGACCGAAAGTATTCAACCAAGATTATCTGGCGCTTTTGGCGATAACTGGGATACCAGTATTGGTCGTGTAGGCTTCGTTATCAGCGGTAGTTATACTGAGCAAGAAGCCGTGTCATTTCGCCCTCGTGCCGATCGTGATGGTTCCTTTGTTGCTAACCGTAACGTGACCGAAATCAATAGTAACGGACAAGAACAAAGCACCTTTGCTTCTGCGCAAGATTTTAATTTTCAAGGTATTCAGTTCCTTATTCAAGAGCAGGAGAATGATGACTTCGAAACAACTAATCTTGCAACAACTTTTGAATGGGAACCAAATGAGAACCTCAACTTCTATTTTGATGCATTCATTAATGAACAAGAGCGAAGCCGTGACCAATACAGAGTTCAGGCATCTGGGGTAAGTAATTTACTCAGTACGGCCGAGACAACTCGCTTTGGATCGTCAAACATCGGTGTATTAGGCGGGGTAGATTTCGGAACAATTGCTACCGCCGAGGCTGGGCGAATAGGCAATTTGGCTGACGATAGTAATGACCCTAACTTCCGCGTTTCGAGTGAAACAAACTCACGTGTCACAGATACCGAAGTTTTTACACTTGGCTCAAAATGGGAAAGTGGCGCATGGTCAGGTAAAGTTGAAATCGCATTTGCTGATTCTGAGACACGCACGCCTCAATTAAGCACAACCACAAACTTTCTTAATCCAAACGCACCACTTACTAACCTGGACGCGAATGGTAACCCGACTCGTGCAACTGATAATGATAACGCGGTTCCATTTATCTTCGATTTAGGTCAAGGCGAAGGTCTTGCATTTGGCATCGACTTTGACTCACCGTTCGCGCCAACCGTTGATCAGTTTTTCGATCCTGCAAATTACACGCTCGACCAAATTATTGTTCAAGACAATAGACAAGAGCTTTCGGACGACCAACTCCGTATAGATTTGTCTTATGCTTTCGAAAATAAGGTTATAACGTCTGTTGATCTTGGCTACCGCTATAACAACGCCGAACAAGAGTTTAATGGTTTGATGGATACTGTTGGCGGATTCAGTGATCTAGAAGATAGCCCATCGGGGGCTCTATTTGCTGAGCTTCTTGTTGCTGGCCCGAATAACTTTGCTTCTGGTGATGGTAGAACACTCGCTGTCACAGACTTTCTTCTTGTTGACCCCGATCGTTCATTCTCTGACCCTGAAGGAACTATCGCAATATTCGATCGCGCTCTGGCAGAACACCGAGCTAACAACCCTGAAGCCGATGGCGATGTATTCGTTAATCTTCAGCCTAATCTGAATAATTTTTCTCAAATTGAAGAAGAAACAAATGCTCTGTATGTTCAAGGAAATTTCGAATATGGTATTTTCCGCGGCAACGTCGGCGTACGCTATATAGAAACCGAACTTGACTCAACAGCCTTTGGTCCAACCGATAGTGCTGGTAACCGGCAATTACAAACAACCAGTGGTGACTATGACTTCTTACTGCCTCGTATAAATATCGTTGCCAACGTGGCTGAAGATGTTCTTGTTCGCTTTGGTTATGGCAGCGATATCCGCCGCCCGGACTTTCGTAACCTAGGTACTGGATTTACACTTAATCAAAATGAGAATACGGTTGTGCGCTTAGGTAATGCTGATCTAGAACCCGAAGAAGTAGATTCATTCGACCTTGGTGTTGAATGGTATTTTGCACCGTCAGCGGTAGCCAGTATTGGTTATTTCCGTAAAGAACGCGAAAGCATATTTGGAACGACAACAGTCATTGCTCCATTTGACGCAAACGGTTTTCGCTCAGCAGATCCGTCATGCCCAGGCGGCGGTCTATTCAATCCTGGAGTTGTACCTAATATTTTAGGTGACCCAAATACTCAAGGTCTCTGTGTTGATTTTTCATTACCCGCTAATTCCGGCAGCGAAACAACACAAGATGGCATTGAAGTTGCGTTCCAATACGACCTTTCTAGCTTTGAAGACAAACTAGGCTGGGCATCTGGCTTTGGTATTATCGCCAACGCAAGCTTTCAAGATTTTGATGAAAGTGGTGAAGGAGGCATTATCGATTCATCTGGCGGTCGCGGAGTCGATCTATTAAACGCCCAAGCAACTGGTGAGTTTGATGCAAGAAATTTTCAAACGTTCACCGCCGAGCGAGGTCTGCTTGATTTTTCTGAAACGGCTTACAACATTACGCTGTTCTACGAAAAATATGGTCTGTCAGCTAGAGCACGCTACACATGGCGTGAAGCTTTCCGCACCTTAGATTTCGCTGGCGGTGCTGGGCTTGGTAGTACCTTAGGCTTCCCAGTTGTCACAGAAGATAGAGGCCAACTCAATGCAAGTGTAGCTTATGACCTAACTGATAAGATCAACCTCAGTGTTGAAGCGGTTAATCTTACTGAAGAAGGGGTTACCCAGAACTGCCTAACCGAAGGCGGGTTCACTTGTTTCGTAGGTATTCCTGATCGCCGAATTACCTTTGGTGCAAGCTACCGCTTCTAGTGGGTATTAAGAGCCCCATCGACCCGCTGGGGCTCTTAATGTAAGATAAGATCAGCATTTATTTATTCGAGCATCACTCAATTATTTCCTTGCGTGAAAATTAATTTCAACCCAATTCAAACCTTTCTAGTGTTCGCTGCGTCAAACTATAAATATATTTAAAAAATATAGATTAGTGATGACTAAACTAACGAGAAAAGAATACTAGCCTGTTGGAGTGGGATGACACTTGAGTCACTGGAAGGTCTTGAATATGACGACAGTTCGCTGGTAGAGCGTTCGGTTGCGCGAGACTATGATGCGTTTAAACTTCTCTATGAGAGGCATGTTGCGCGTGTTTACACAATTTGCCTTCGCTATTGCGGTAACGAAGACGAAGCGTCTGATATTACTCAAGAAGTATTTATACAAGTGTGGGCAAAGCTTGAAAATTTCAAAGGCGAAAGCACCTTTTCCACTTGGCTATATCGCGTAACAACTAATATTTCCATCTCCTACATACGCAAACGCAGCCCGTGGTGGGCTCGCAGCATTGAATGGTCCAAGGCCGGCAATGAAGAGCAGATGAGAATGAACGAAACGTATTTTGAACACAGTTTAGATAAAAAAATTTCTGATTTGCCTAAGCAAGCTCGATTGGTATTCATACTCTTTGCTATCGAAGGCTATCGCCATGCGGAAATCGCTAAAATATTAAAAATTTCATCCGGAACGAGTAAAGCTCAATACCACAGAGCCAGACAACTATTGAAAGAAAAACTAAAGAATGACTGAACAAGATTATGACAAATTGCTCGACGCTTCGATCGCTGACCTGCCCAAAGAAGTGGCGCCTCCGCGCGACCTCTGGGCCGGTATCGATCACGCGATTGAAATGCGTGCAAGTGATAAGAAAATCTCGGCTGGCAACTTTCGTCAAATTGCGGCCGTGCTAGCCTTAGTAATTGGAGGAAGCTGGTTTTATTACGCCGACACCGGTTTCAATAGCACGAGCTCTAACGAAGTCAACTTAACGATGTTAGCTGCCGATATAGACCAAGGTTTTAAACTACAAAAAGCCGAGATACTGGCCGTCTACGAAGGGCAACCGGCGCTTACTCTAACCTGGAAAGACCAGCTCCGCGAGTTGGAGGTTGCCAGAAGTAGTGTTTGGAATGAGCTAAAAAAGAACCCCAACAACACCTATATGATTCAAATATTACTGGAGGTCCAACAGCAGCAACTGGATTTGATTAAGAATGTTCACACCACATTAAACCACGATATCTAACGCCATGAATACCCGATCTATTTTTCGTAAAGTCTCAGTCTTCTTAGGCGCAACTTCGATATTCACTTTATCGCTAGCCTGTGGCGCAAAAGAAATTAGCGAGAACATACCGATCGAGCAACATGAAGACATCGAAATTATTTCAAAACATGGTGTGTTTTCAGTGTCTGGTTGGAACCAAAACTTCGTCAACATTTTGGGGCAAGCGAATGATGATATTCGTGTAGAGCGAAAAAAATCAATGCTGGTTTTAAGACTCGATTCGGGAAGTTCCTCGGCCACCAGCGATACCTTAGAAATAAAAGTCCCGAGCGACAGAAAGATTAATGTCACTAGCGATAACGCAAACTTTTCATTCGACGGATTAAATTCTCGATTGGTCGAGCCTGACTCAGATAAACACAAAAAGAACAAACTTGGTTCTGATATCTCGATTGTAACGGTTGACGGCAACGTGAGCATTGTCAACTCTTCGGGGGATTTCAATGTTCAAACCATCAATGGCGACATTGAAATTTCAAGTTCCAAAGGAGCCGCGAACATTAGAACTATTTCAGGCCAGCAAAACGTGAATGCCGATTTACGAAGTGTCAGCTCGAGCAACGTAAGCGGCCAATCACTCTATAAGCTTAGAACCTTAGATAAATTGAACTTGAGCAACGTCAATGGAATCACCATCGTTGAAAGCGCCGTTTCGCAAGGCGCGAGCATTCAAATTCAATCAGTCAAAGGCAGTGTTAAATTGCTAGTACCAGAATCAACATCGGCGAGATTCTCGCTCCAATCTCATCAAGGTGGGAGTATCGAAAACACCCTTATAGGTGAACCCCGCACGCCAAATAGTGATGACGATGCTCAAGTTTTCGCGCTTGCTGACGCAAGTGCCAGCGTCAAGATAAATACCATGGATGGCGATATTATGGTTGGCTACCAAAAGGCCAAGGTTGGCGAGTACGACGATGAACATTATGATTGGTCCTTGGTAGAAACAAACCTATTGAACTTCGCCTTTATTAATCCTAATTACAATATTTTCGACTATCAGGAAATTTTTATAAAACAACCTGAAATTCACTTCGACCCAAGTTGGGAAAAAAAATACAGCACCGGAGAAAAAGGGCATTACCAACAACGTATTACCCTTGAGTACGCCAATTTATTAAAGGCCGCAATTGCCGATACCTTTTCTAAAGATAGTCGCTTTCGAATCGTCAATCAAAGAAACGAAAATGCACTCGTTATCATCCCTAAGGTTCTAGAACTGTATATTGAAGATCCAGAAACCGTGGAAATCAGAGATGTATTTGTAGCCGCTCGAGCTGGAAACGCTAAAATTGATCTCGTTGTTTTCTCGCCCAGTGACCAATCAGTTCTCGCTCTTTTTATGGACAAAAGGAGCACAGAAAGACCGAGGGGCTTAGCCATATCTCAAGCAAGAGTACGAAATAGCCGTGCTTTTTCTCGCCTCTTTAGCGACTGGATGGCGGATGTCGTCAGGGTGCTGGAGAAGTAATTTTAGTAAATAAGGTCGGCGACCAAAATTTGATTTTAGACAGCTACTCGATTCAGATGCTAAACCTTAAATCAGGAAACATAGTTCGCCGCATTAGTCGGCCTCATTACTTGCATTGAAGGTGGCGATTACGACACTAGGCCGATTAAAGGCCGAGTTGATGTCAATACTATCGGCATAGTCTCCATTAAAGTTATTTGCTATGCTCAAGACACGAATCTATACCCTTTGGAAAAGTGAATCATGAATAAAACGAACTTAATACTCGCCGGCGCCGTCGTACTATTCCTTGGCTATTACAGTTATACCGTGTTTTTCGCGGACGATGCCCTGATAAATCGCACCGAGATAACGAGAGATGCAAAGGGTGGTTATCAAGTAACCACAAAACTTCTTGATGGCACGCAGCTTATTGAAACCTATGAAGTCAATGACAATGGCTCTCCGTTGTCTCATACATTGGCGAGTGTCGCGGCTGAACCAGGTAGCCAGCCGGTTGCCATTAAGCAAGGTACTTTCGTTCCTAAATTCAAATAAGCTGACCGCAATAAAACAGTCTATAACCCTCGCTGGCGCGCCTAGTGAGACTAAGGTCTCATGTGGGTCTTTGAACCCATTTGTTACTTCGATTTAGACCCGCCTCTACTGCGGCCCGAGTTTGTTTCTGTTTATGGCTTTTGGCCCTAAATCGATATCGGCTCAAGTAATACTATTGAACTCGGTTTTTTTCAGTAATTCTCAAACAGTTTTATTTTTAAAGTAATCAATAACATCAAGGATATCGAATACAACAGACAAGGAGTTTATACATAACAGCGCAATTAAATAGTATTGAAAATTGCCAGTATAAGAGCCGATATTGAAAACAATATACGCTAACAGCGGCAACCAAAAAATATGCGCCAAGCCTAATATTTTTTCATAACCGTAAACGCTATATAAGGCCATCATAATTGCACCTTGGAGAAGGAAAATTCCAGCAACCCATCTAGCTAATGGCTGACCCCAGTAGGCCAAAGACAACATATTAACAACAACTAAAACACTAATCCAAGCCATAACCCAAAGAGGCTGATTGCACATTTCGATAACAAGTTTTAACGGGTTTCTCATTCTCACCTAACTCTTATTGCTAATGCTTAATCATCAAACGTAATAGATGGGTTTGTGAGCACAGCTTGGGTAACTACTGACTATTACTTGCAATAAATTTCTCGAGTGCTGAGATAGAGAGCTTACCCGGGTTATTGCCAATTAACTCACCATCGGGTGAAAAAAGTAAAAAGGTCGGCGTTCCTCTAAATTGCTCTTGGGTAAGAATATTATAATTCCCTGACGCCAAGGTTAGACTAGTGATGAAGGTCGGGAACGACGGCTTTGTCGATTCCAAAAAATCTTGCGCTAAGCTCTTTTTGCCATCGCCATCAATTGATATTCCAATTACATCAACATCATCCCTGCTATCATGAAAATCCGAGATTAACGGAAACTCGGTTCGACAAATACCACAGTCATGAGCCCAAAACATCACCAACGTCCATTTGTCTTTTCCCATTTGATCGTCGAGATTCGTTTGCGAGCCGTTAAAGCGCTCCAACTCAAACGCAAAAACCGACGACACAAAAAATAAACTACAAAAAGAAAATATAGAAACTATTTTTTTCATGATTAGAAAATCCAGAATAATAAAAATCAGCTACCACACACTATCGCACTCGCTATAGAGGTCAAGATTAAAAAGAGATTCCTCACACTATTTATTCTTTAGACATTAACCAACGGCTTAGAGCCGATGAAACTTATTAGAATTAAGCTAGTGCGATACAAGACATTCCCAAAAAGACTTAGAATTTTTTAAAATCATAACTTAAAGTTATTTCAGTCATGAAAACGAACCATTATTAAAAGCACTAACCAAAAGGCATAGTACTCACATCGAAGGCAACAACGCCTTCAAGTAAACAAACCTTTGACTTTAGAGAAACCAAAATGGAAATCATGATCATCTTAACAATCGGCCTACTTGCTCTTGTTGCTGTGAACGAGCTAACTGACCACTAGGTCTGATCTAGGTCACCAAACTACTTCACAAAACTACTACAGGTGTTTGAGTTAGATCTGAGTTTTCGATCTTACACCCTGGCTTTCCTCCTTTAGCCAGATTAACTTAACTTTGGGCCGCTACTTCCTTAGTAGTGGCTTTAGTAGTGGCTTTTTTTTGCCTACTCTATCTAGTTAAATCTGCTCTCGTTAAATTGAATCAATAGAGCGTCAAGTTCTGAACCTTGAATACACTTTGGCGAAACTTGTTCCGATCAATTCCGTGCTCGCGGGCCGCTAAGAAAATATCGCTTTACTTAACAAACTGCGCTTTTTGGCCCAAGAAACGTATAGCCTTTGTTAAACCTCTGCGCCCACATAAGTACAATTTAGTTCTCCCCATGCTAAATAAATATCCAGTTTGGTTCGATACGGCACCCGAAAACGAGTGGCCAGAGCACAG
This sequence comes from Arenicella sp., assembly GCA_023301745.1. GTDB lineage: Bacteria > Pseudomonadota > Gammaproteobacteria > Arenicellales > Arenicellaceae > Arenicella. The sequence continues at coordinate 18,689 of JALZVW010000126.1, forward strand.
AATATCTAAAGTTTTAAAATATTAGGGCTAATCAGGGCAGAAACACGTCTATAGTTAAGATAAGGCTTGCAACAATGACTGCCTCTGTGCTGATAATATCCCAATACCCCCACGTTCACTATTGGAGAAAAATATGTCTGCCTTGGCCTTCTTGCTTATTACTATAGTTAGTAACGCGTACTTGTCATTCAACAGAATGAACCTAAAGAGTTTTGCTATCACTAATGTGGTGATTTTTTTGGCCTATCTTTTGTTCGGGAGTGGTTCCACACTATTGGGCCTTCTCCTGTTTTTATTAGCCGCTGCTGCGGTCATATTAAACATGGTTCCGTTTCGCCAACAGGTCTTGAGTAAGCCCGCTTTTGGGGTATTTAAGAAGGTGTTGCCTTCTATGTCGAGCACTGAGAAAGAAGCGTTAGAAGCCGGCACAACTTGGTGGGACGGCGAATTGTTTTCAGGTAAGCCAGATTGGAACAAGCTAGCGAATTACCCAAAACCAGTTTTATCAGAACGTGAGCAAGCATTCATTGATGGCCCCGTAGAAGAGCTTTGCGGCATGCTAGACGACTGGAAGTTTTGCCAAGAGTATGGAGACTTGCCACAAGACGTGCTCGACTTTATTCATGAGAACAAGTTTCTCGGCCTGATTATTCCAGAAGAATACGGCGGCCTGCATTTTTCGGCGTATGCCCAGACTCGTATTCTGACCAAACTCAGTGCCGTCAATGGTATGGCGGCATTTTATATCGCGGTACCCAATTCGCTTGGCCCGGGTGAGCTACTGATGAAGTACGGCACCGACGATCAGCGCCAGCACTATTTGCCGCGCTTGGCTGATGGCCGTGATTTACCCTGTTTTGGGCTCACGTCCCCACGTGCGGGTTCTGATGCTGGCGCGATTCCAGATACCGGTATCGTGTGTGAAGGCGAGTTTGAAGGTAAAAAAGTTCTTGGTTTGAAACTCAACTTTGACAAACGCTACATTACCTTGGCGCCGGTGGCCACCGTCATCGGTTTGGCCTTTCGATTGTTTGACCCAGATAACCTGATCGGTGAAGAAGAAGACCGAGGCATCACGTGTGCATTGATCCCACGGCACCTAGAGGGTGTTCAAATTGGTCGACGACACTTTCCGGTTGGTACACCATTCCACAATGGGCCGATACAAGGTAAAGACGTATTTATTCCACTGAGTTACATTATTGGTGGTCAGGATATGGTCGGTAAAGGCTGGAGTATGTTGGTTGAGTGTTTGTCGGTAGGACGTTGCATTACCTTACCCTCAATCTCTAACTCGATCGGTAAAAACGTGATTGCCACCACCGGCGCATATACGGCGATTCGTCGCCAGTTTAACTCCGCTATCTCGAATTTCGAGGGTATTCAAGAAGCCCTCGCGCGTATTGCAGGCTTTAGTTACATTATTGAATCGGCGGTAAGTGTGACCGCAACCTCGATTGATGCTGGCGAAAAGCCGTCGGTGCCTTCAGCGATTCTGAAATACCATTGTACAGAGATGGCCCGAACTATCCTCAACGACGGCATGGATATCAATGCAGGTAAAGCCGTTATCCAAGGCCCAAAGAATTATATAGCGAATCTGTATACCAGCTTCCCAGTAGCCATTACGGTGGAGGGCGCTAATATTTTGACCCGAAGTTTAATCATCTTTGGGCAAGGGGCCGTTCGCTGCCACCCATATGTGTTAGAAGAAATGGAGGCCGCGAATACAGACGACCTTGATCGCTTTGACGGAGTGTTGTTTGGCCATATTGGTTTCGCGATTAGCAATATTGTACGAGCGAAATCGCTCGGCCTATTCGGTAAGTTGCTACCAAGCCACGGCGACGATTTCACTAAGAGTTACTACTCCTCACTTGATCGATACTGTGCGTGTTTCGGTGTCGCCGCTGACATGGCCATGCTAACCATGGGCGGTAGTCTTAAGTTTCGAGAAATGACATCCGCACGATTAGGCGACTTACTTAGCTCCTTATATTTGGCTTCAATGGTATTAAAACACTATGAAAATCAAGGCTCACAAAAAGCCGATCAACCATTTGTTGAATACGCGATGGACCATTTATTGTACGAGTTTGAAACGCAATACAAACGATTTGCCAATAACTTAAACATACCGCTGGTCGGCCCAATGTTGAAGGTTGTGGCATTTCCAGTTGGATCTCATCGGCGCCCACCTTCAGACAAAACTATTAAGTCTGTCGCTAAATTAATCAGCCGGCCGAGTGACGCTAGAGACCGGGCGATAAGCGGTATTTACCTTTCGGATGAAACTCCAGCCGGAAAAATGGGCAATGTCATGCAGATGGTGTTTGATTACAACGACATTGGTAAGAAGATCAGAGATGCCGTTAAAGACGGCAAGATCTCTGACATCATTGGGGCCGCGCAAATTGATCAAGCCGAAGAGACCGGCGTTTTGACAAAAGAAGAAGCCGACAATATTCGCACGCTAGACGCCGCTCGCATGGAATTCGTTCACGTAGACGACTTTGCCTATAATGAAATCGGCCGCAACCCATTGCGTGAAGAGTCTTGGAACTAATTGCTCGCCACAAGGCTTGTTTGATAAAGGTCTGACTACCAATATCATTCAAGCCTGAGTTAGTGGTTGCTGCGCGTCGCCAGTCAATGAGACTCGTGAGCTTATCGAATGCCGCAACCTTTTTACACTCAAGAAAAAGCTGCACATTAAAAACCTAACCGTCTGAGTTTACTAACCCTATCTGGTCTTTTAGGCTAGGCTATTCGGGCAATTCTCAGGCAGTGCGTAAGTCGGCTCTAATGCCGTTTAATTCGCGTTTCCCTATTAATTTGTAGTCCATCGAAGCAGAGCAGTAACGCCTAAACTCAATGCAAATATTATTAATTGCTTTTTAAAGCCTTGCTCATTTGATGGTCTTATGTAGAATTCTAAGTGGGCTTGGGTTTATTTAACAATAAATGATTAGATAATGCCGACCAAAAGAGCCCTTATAGTAGATGATTCTCGAACTGCCCAGTTCAAGCTTAAAAAGACACTCGAGGTTTACGACCTCTCGATCGACGCAGTGCTATCGGCTGAGGATGCACTGAGCTACTTATCTTATCAAATACCTGATGTGATCTTCATGGACCACTCAATGAAAGGTATGAGTGGGCTAGAAGCGGTCAAAATCATTAAATCTAATATTGCCACGGCTACCATTCCCGTGGTGATGTATACAGCGCAATCAAGCGAAGTGTACCTAAGCCAAGCTCGCGCGATTGGCGCGATTGACGTGTTATCCAAAGACGTTATGACCGAGTCAGACATTCAACGCGTAATGTCAGGTCTTAAGATTTCAATTCTTAATACCAATGATGAACCATCAAAACCTTCATCAACCCCACCGATTACCTCGCCTCGCCCAAATCAACACGAACTTATTCAGATTCGCGATCAAGTGGCTAAATCTCTCGATATGCAGCAAGGGCAATTACGTCGTGAGTTGCAAGACAATACCCGCGTATTGGTGAATCGTTTTATACGAGAAATTCGAGATTTGCGTCAAGACACAGAACGCCAGAATCAGCTAGACCGTGAATTACTTTCGGCGAGTGCCGAAAACGATAAACATGCGCCGGCAGTTGGAATCAATTCGCTATGGAGTTGTTTTATTGGCGCACTTAGCATCGGCTTAATCTGGGCACTATGGAGTAATAATGATGCCCGTGATAAACATCAAGAACTTCGGCTTAGTAATCAGTTGTTAGCGACTCAAATAGAACAACAAAACAAGGCCGCGATACGCACCACGCGACAGCTAGATAAAGCACGCAATAGCGTCAATACTGAGCAATCAAAAAAAATATTGCGCGCACTAACGTGGGCTGTTAACCAAACGGGGCAATTTCAATTCGCTGAAACCGCATTAGGAGAGTCTCGTATGAACATGGCGATGAACCTTATCGTGGAGCTTAACGAGGTTAATTTTACAGGCACTCTAACGCTCAATATACACAATGGTGACTTCTGCGTGGTAACCAACGAGATTGGAGAATTGAGTCTGCCCGAGCAAGCAATACCAATTACTGATTGTGACTTTCTAAGTAACAGCTCAGTGAGTTTTGACCAAGCCTCACAAACCTCGGTAGGTTTCATGAATTTGTTACAGAGCAACCCTATTATAAGGAGCGGTGACATAAAAGTTGAAGTCCAGGCGCATGGTCTCTTGAAACCATTGGCGCGATATCCAGACATTGATCAAATCACGACGTCTGAACAATGGAATAGCATGGCATTGGCAAATAACCGCTTAGTATTTTCGCTAAGCAACTAGCGAGAGACTTTCGTAGTATATTAACGAGTCAACAGCTTTATTTCGACTAAACACAGTATCAACCTTTTACTAACGATGAACAAAGCGCTTGCTCGCATAGAGGGCTGGCATTTTAACGCTTAGCACTACTGTGACCTCGACTTCTTTTTAATTAACAATTCGTGAAAATTCTTGGGCAAGAAAATGAAAAAAATAATCATCCTAGCAAGTGCTTTACTTTTATCAGCATGCGCTGAATTACAACAGGCCGTAAAGCAAATACCTGACGGTAGTTTCAGTAAGTTGCCTAACCTTTATGGCTCATCAGAAATTACTAACGATCATATTGCCGCTGGCTTACGAGCAGCACTAGACCAAGGCATCGAACAACAGGTTAGTAAACTTGCTCAAACTGACGGTTTTTTAAAAAACGAATTGGTGAAAATATTATTGCCAAAGGAATTACAAAAAGTTGATAGCGGTTTACGCAGCATTGGCTTAAGCAATCTAGCGGACAAAGGTTTAGAGGTCTTAAATCGTGCCGCTGAAGATGCCGTATCTGAATCAACACCAATTTTCATTGATGCCATTAAAGGTATAACGTTCGCTGATGCGAAAGACATTTTGCTTGGTAATGATGACGCAGCCACTCAATATTTAAATGGCAAAACAAACGACGCTCTTTACACCAAATTTTCTCCTGTCATTAAGAACTCTCTCGAGAAAGTCGGAGCAGATGCCGTGTGGAGCACTATCATTAGCCGCTACAATGCTATTCCATTTGCGACTAAGGTAAATCCTGATTTAACAGATTACGTGAGCCGACAAGCCTTGACTGGCGTTTTCAAAATGATTTCAGTAGAAGAATCAAATATTCGCAGTCAAACAAGCTTTAGGTCTACCGACCTATTGAAACAAGTTTTTGCTTTGCAAGATTAGTTGCCGTTAAACGACTTTGTCGCCATCAAAACTGGTGAGATTAATAAGGTCACAATACGATACAAACACAGTGGGGGCGGTTTCGAGCACTCTTAGTATCAGTAACACATCCCAAGGTGGGCATCCTTATCAGCAGAGATTAATACCCAAACTAGATTTAATATAAATCAACTAACGAGGGCCCCTAGTTGTAACGAGTATTAGCTTAAGGTGCTTGTTATTTATGCTCCGAGGTTAATGCTGCCAATTAAAAACTACGTTGCCTATGATTCTGGCTGATTCAAGACGTGACACCATAGTCCGCTGGTAACGGCGGCGCCGTCATACTTTAAACACAAAAAAACCGCCAAGCTCAGCGCCGGGCGGTTTTTTTATTACTACTTAAAATTTATTTCTAAATTTCAAATTACTCTTAGAAGTTACTTCTAGAAAGTCCCTCGTAAGCCGAAAGATGCTCTACGATCAGACTCAGAATACCTCCAATTACCACCTAAGGCATTAGTTCTAAGAGTCGGCTCTTCGAAAAGGTTTGTAACATTAAAAACGGCCGTCAATGAATCATTGATATCATAGCTTGCTGAAATATCAAGTTGGCCACGATCTTCAACAAAAACACTTCCTGTCGTTGGGTCAAATAACGGATCTGTTTCATCGTTGGTCGAACTACCAAGCGCTAATTCACCAATACGCTCTACACGACGCTCGTCTTCATCTTCTAAGAAAGTATCACGAAAGTTATACGCTGCACGTAGTGATAGACGCTCACCTTCCCAATAAACTTGCGCATTGAAGGTGTTTTCAGAGATGTTTATCAGTTGACTGCCGTTAGGTTGCTCACTATCTGCATACGTGTAGTTAAGCGCAACACCTAAATTAGACCAAATACCAGATAAGAAATCAAAGTTCTGTTGATAACCAAGCTCAATACCTTCAACAGAACCGTCTTCACCATTAGAGCGTGATTGATTTACGATACCTGTTAAGCCTTGGCTAGCAAGGGCCGCAAGCGCTGCAATTCCATCATCTTGAATTGGAAAAGCATTTCTTGGTGTTAGTACAATATTCGGATTGTCTACACCAGGAGTATCAAGCAAACAGATGTTATCAAACTCAGTCGTGTTTTGCCCTGTGGTAAGAGGGCTAGCCGCACAACTAGATGTATTGTTTAAAAATGATTCAATGTCTTTGTAGAACAGAGCAACAGAAACAAGATTGCCTGAACCCCAATAATGCTCTAATGACAAATCATATTGAGTAGCACGGAAAGGCTCTAACTCTACTGAACCTGAAGATGCATTCACAATCGCAGTATCAATATCAAGTGCCGAGCTTAACTCAACAAAATCTGGGCGACGCATTACTTCAGCGTAGGCAAATCGTAGTTGAGTACTATCGTTAATTTCATAATTGATGTTTACGCTAGGCAATGTGTCATCATAGCTATTACTATCAACAATTAATTGACCATTTTCAAAAGACGTTGATACAAGATCAGTCTCAACGTAACGTACACCGATGTTCGCTCTGAATCGTCCATACTCCAAATCAGTCGTTACGTAGAACGCATCGGTGTCTTCGGTAATATCACGGAAAGAGTTTTGATCAAGCGATGTGTTGTCACCTAGTTCGCCTGTTAACGCTAGGTTAGTACCCGCTAATAAGCCTTGAACTATATCAAACGTAGCTTCATCGTCGGCCAACTGCGTGCCAAGAAAGACCAAGAAAGCCTCATTATCGAATTGACCACTTCGACCAGTTTGGCTAAACAAATTATCACGATCAACAACGCCTGTTGACCCAGGAAACAAGGCTTCTATATCGGCGATGCCTTGAGAAGTAGGTCGGCCATTTGCATCAACTGTTAAACGATGGATATTGTTCGGGTTTTGAGTAACGTTACCATCACCATTAGTATCAATACCAAACACTTGATCTTGAAAATCATGTTCACGCTCAGTTGTACGAAAGCCTGCTTTTACCTTATGAAGAACTTCCCAGCCAGTATCAAAATCAAAATCTATGCGAGCTGCAGTTTCTTCATTTTCAATAACGGCTTCATTATAAAAAAGAGCGCGAAAGGTTAAATTCTCAGGATCCAAATATGGGTTATCGCCTGTTACTGAACTTGGAAAGGTTGCATTTGAGGCGACTACGCTCGGAAGGTTTTCTCCACTTTGTGAAAAGAATATGTCCACATTATTACGACAGCTAAATGTACCTAGGCACCCACCAACAAAATCCAATGGAATAGTTCCAGCTTCAACCGCATCAGCATATTGCTCAAAAGCAGTTCTATTAATTGGGCGTAAATTAAACTCAGTTCTAGGCTGCACAGTGTCAGAAGTTGCTTTTGAAATCTCAGCAGAGACCTTTAATCTATCATCTAAAAAATTCCACTCAGCCCCTAATGCAGTTGTATCAGATTCCGTTTCACGGAATTCACTCCACGTTTTAGGAATTGCAAAGGCACCGCTTAATGTGTAGTTATTTAAATCACCATTACTATTTACGGTCGTTCTCTGATCAAATACGGCACCGCCACCAACTTCAAGAATTTGGTTGCCATCTTGCGAACCAGAACGATCTGTGGTGTTGTATTCAAGATACACACTACCAGCACCGGATGCAGGCGCCCATTGCAATGCAAGATTAGCCGCTGTTCGCTCACGGACTTCTGTGAATGTTTCTAAGGTATTTTGATCACGAAGAACGTAAGAACCGTTTGCTGCAGCTGATGGACCAACAAGCGCATTAAGTTCTTGGCCTTGAGCACTATCAGCCGTAATAATATTTTGATTGTTATTAAAGTTATCTTGACGAATTTCTCTGTCTTGGTATGAGACATTTAAAGATGCACCAAAACTACCAGCGTCGCCTAGATCCCAGTTATTACCGATAGATCCGCTAATAAGAGGAGCGAATTCTTCTGTTTTGTCAGCATACTCTCCGTCAATAGAGCCGGCAATTGTTAAACCACTCAACTCTAGTGGACGGAACGTTTTCAAGCTAACAGTACCACCCAACGCGCCTTCAATCATATCGGCTGTTGGTGATTTAACTACCTCAATCGATTTTACGAAACTTGATGGAAAGTCATCTAGAGCAATACCGTCACGAGAATCACCAAGAGTAGTACGGCCATTTAGCTCAATTCGGTTTTGCGATAAACCACGAATCGATACACCTTCACCAACACCAAAATCTCTATTGAGAGACACACCTGTTACACGCTGCAGTGCTTCTGCAATGTTTTGATCTGGAAGTTTGCCGATATCTTCAGCGACAATCGCGTCAACGATACGAGTGTCGTTCCGTTTTAAATCAGCGGCTCTTGATAAACTTGCCCGAATACCGGTGACAACAACTTCTTCTAGTTCAGGATCCTCTTGTGCTGTGGCATTACCCGCACCGCACATTGATAATACGGCAGCGGCAACTATGCTTTTGTTAAAGCTTATTTTTTTGCTAAACCCTAATGATTTATTTCTTTTCATTTTATTTCCATCGACCTTCTTAATTTGGTGTTTTGTGAAATCTTAATGACTCCACCCTCCGTAAGGTCCTCTCTCAAGCTAGTTCCTGTGGCGTTATCGAAAACACATCATTTAAGTGCGCTTTGCAACCACAGAGCTAGACTCTTCGAGCTCTATATTCTCGTATGGAAATAAAAGTAACTTACCAATAAT
>JALZVW010000127.1 GCA_023301745.1 Arenicella sp.
GAGTGCAAAGGTGTCATGGCTATTGATATGGCAACTGGCATCATTCATCGTTATCGGGCAAAGCAAGTTGTACTGGCAACTGGTGGCTACGGCCGCTCTTACTTTTCAGCAACATCAGCGCATACGTGTACTGGTGACGGTAATGCTATGGTGTTACGGGCCGGCTTGCCGTTGCAAGATATGGAGTTCGTTCAATTTCATCCAACCGGTATCTACGGCGCAGGCTGTTTGATTACTGAAGGTGCTCGCGGAGAAGGGGGGTATTTAACCAATTCTGAAGGCGAGCGTTTTATGGAGCGTTATGCACCGAACGCGAAAGACTTAGCATCGCGTGATGTTGTTTCTCGCTCAATGACGATTGAAATTAATGAAGGCCGCGGTGTTGGCCCAGATAAAGATCATATTCATTTACACCTTGAGCATTTGGGTGGGGACTTGCTAGACGAGCGCTTACCGGGGATTTCTGAGTCAGCAAAAATTTTCGCTGGTATCGATGTCACTAAAGAGCCTATTCCTGTATTGCCTACGGTTCACTACAACATGGGAGGCATTCCAACCAACTATCATGGTGAAGTTCTTACCTTGAGAGATGGCGACCCTGATAGTGTTGTACAAGGCCTGATGGCCATTGGCGAAGCGGCTTGTGTATCTGTGCATGGAGCCAATAGGTTAGGCTCTAACTCTTTGCTTGATTTGATTGTATTTGGCCGCGCTGCGGCATTGCGAGCTAAAGAGACCGTTGACCCAAGTGAGTTAGTGTCGGGTTTCGCGGATGATGCCGGTCAAGAGACTCTAGAGCGTTTAGATAAATTACGTTACGCCGACGGCTCTCGCTCAACGGCTGAAATTCGCTTAGAGATGCAACGCACTATGCAAGCCCATTGCGCGGTATTTCGTACTGGTGAAGTGATGAATCAAGGGGTTGACAAGCTAGCGGCTACTGCCGCTACATTTGAAGATGTCAAAACTACTGATCGTGGTTTGATTTGGAATACAGACTTGATTGAAACTCTAGAGCTACAGAACCTATTAAGTCAGGCGGTTGTCACCATGAATTCGGCGGCCAATCGCGATGAAAGTCGAGGCGCTCATGCGCGTGATGATATGCCCGATCGTGATGACGAAAACTGGATGAAGCACACATTAACGTGGTGCGATGATCAGCACAATACAACGATTGATTTTCGCCCGGTGCATGCTTACACCATGACCGATGATGTTGAATACATTATACCGAAACCGCGCGTCTACTAAGAGCTTACGAGGATAGAATAATGGCTGAATTTACCTTACCAAAGAACTCTAAAGTTCAAAACGGCAAGCATTTCCCAGCACCTTCGGGCGCGACGAATGTTCGTTCTTTTAAAGTGTATCGCTGGTCACCAGATGATGACAAAAACCCGCATACCGATACCTATGACATCGATATGGATGCATGCGGTCCGATGGTGTTGGATGCGTTGATCAAGATCAAAAATGAGGTCGACCCAACGTTAACGTTCCGTCGTTCATGCCGTGAAGGTATTTGTGGTTCATGCGCAATGAATATCGATGGCACTAATACATTAGCTTGTATTAAAGGCGTTGACGAATGTAAGGGTGATGTCGCTATCTACCCTCTGCCGCATATGTCGGTAGTCAAAGACTTAGTGCCTGACATGACACACTTCTACGCTCAGTACGCGTCAGTCGAGCCTTGGTTAAAAACCAAAACGCCAGTGTCATTGGCTGCTGAACGTTTGCAGTCTAAAGAAGATCGTGAAAAATTAGATGGCTTGTATGAATGTATTTTGTGCGCATGTTGCTCGACATCATGCCCAAGTTACTGGTGGAATAGTGATAAGTATCTAGGCCCTGCGATTCTATTGCAAAGCTATCGTTGGTTAGCTGACAGTCGTGACGAAGCGACCGGTGAGCGACTCGATGCATTAGAAGATCCGTTTAAATTGTATCGCTGTCATACGATCATGAACTGCACCAATACGTGCCCTAAAGGTTTAAATCCTGGCAAAGCCATTGGTGAAATTAAGAAGATGATCGCGGAGCGTTCGCTCTAAATTCTTTTCAGCCAATGCTTAATGATAAACAACTTGTCTGGCGCTGCCGGCGTGGCATCAGAGAGTTGGATGTATTGTTCGATCGATTCTTAAAGTCCGTTTATCCGACTTTAACTAACGCTGAGCAAGCTAACTTTCAGCGTTTACTTGAAGTCCAAGACCCAGTAATCATGGATTGGTTACTGGGGCGGTACGCGGCGCAGGACCCCGGTTTAGAAACTATTGTTGAGAAGCTTAAAGTCTTATCTGGTTTGTAAGGCTTTGGGCTAGAGCCGTGGCATTAGCGACTTTTTGGCATTCTCGTTACGCACTCACATTTTTAGAAAATGTTAATCGCTAAAACACGTCGGAGTCTGTAAAGCTTTCAACAATCAATTGGGTTAAATATTGGTGTAACGCCGAATTTTTAGTTCTAACGTGTTGAACCAAAGACAGCGCATCAATTTTCAGATTAATTAGGTCTTCTAATGGCTTACTGACAAAATGGTCGCTTACCAAACTTGAGTCCATTAAACGGTCTGATGCAATCATTAGCATATCGGTTTTACGCAGTGTTTCCAGGCATACCAATAGGTTGGTCGTCAGAAAAGGCACATTTGATAGAATTCCGAACGACGCGAATAGTTTCTGCATGTCTTCGCGAGTCGTTTCAAAATTTGGAAAGTACACCGCCATGTGTTGGTATTCACGTCTCTGATCTAGCGTAATATGATTAACCTCGGCTAAAGGGTGGTCTTTTCGCATATAGAGTACCGGTTTGATATTCATCAGTTTATGCGTGACAAAGTCGTCATTGAAAGCCTTCTTTGCCACAATTGCGAAGTCTAAACTCCCAGAGCGTAAACGGTCCTCCCATTTGTCATCAATATTCTGGCTTATCAACATCAATTTTGGCGCGTTTTGTCGTAACTTATTGATAAAGCCTGGCATGCCAACACTGGCTGATGTGCCTAAGGTGGCAAGCGAAATAGTGGCCGCGGTATTCGCTGGGTCGAACTCCTGATTTGTCACCATTAGCTCAGTAAGCTGGCTTAGAATGTGATTAACCGGTTTTTCTAACTCTAATGTCTTAGGTGTGGGGGTTAGGCCATGAGAGGAGCGCACAAAAAGTTCATCATCAATCAGATTGCGTAAACGATTCAAGGTTTTACTCATTGCCGGTTGCGTCACAAACATTCGCTCAGCCGCGCGAGTGACATTTTTTTCTTGCATGAGTACTTGAAAGGCAACTAATAAATTCAGGTCAACCCTTGATAGTGGATCTTGCATACTTCCCCCAGAATACTGTTCAACTCAAGCCTAATTGTCTGAATTAAGCGCTATAACATGTGTTTTATGATTTTAAGTTATGGTGCTGAGGAAAGAAACCGCTATTTCATTATAGTAATCAAATTAGTTATCGACGGCTTGCCTAGTTGTTGTTCCATTCTGGTACCGGTGCATGGCCAACAAAGTTGTTCGGCGTTAAAATAGTGTCTCTCGCATGTTCTTTGATCTCAGGGTAGTCCAAAGTGTAGTGCAATCCTCGGCTTTCCTTACGGGTTAAGGCACACTCAATCGTGAGTTCAGCGATGGTTGCAAGGTTGCGCAATTCTATCAAATCATTGTTTACCCGAAAATTTCCGTAATACTCAATGATTTCCTCTTGCAGTAAATTAACTCGATTGCGAGCGCGTTCTAGGCGCTTGTCAGTACGTACAATGCCAACGTAATCCCACATGAAGCGGCGCAATTCGTCCCAGTTATGTGACACGACAATACGTTCGTCTGGGTCCGATACTTTGCTTTCATCCCACTGCGGCAAGCTGGGAAGAGGGCTTTCGTCTTTTTTGAGTCGCTGGCGTATATCATCGGCCGCCGATTCGGCGATAACTAAGCACTCAAGTAGTGAGTTGCTGGCAAGCCGGTTGGCGCCGTGTAGGCCGGTGCAGCTACTTTCACCGACTGCATATAAGCGTTTGAGATCGGTTCGCCCTCTTAAATCAGTCATGATGCCGCCGCAAGTGTAGTGTGCTGCTGGCACCACCGGAATCGGTTGTGTGGTCATGTCATAGCCATAGCTTTCACAGCTTTCGGCAATGTTGGGGAAGTGATCTAAAATGAACTCTTTACTTTTATGGCTAATGTCGAGGTATACCGAGTCAAAGCCACCTTTTTTCATTTCGTAATCTATCGCGCGGGCGACGATATCTCGTGGCGCCAGTTCCGCGAGTTCGTGATGATCGTCCATAAATCGATCACCGTTAGGCAGCCGAAGCAAACCTCCTTCGCCACGCACGGCCTCAGAGATAAGTGAACCTTTTGCGTAAGGATGGTATAGGCAAGTTGGGTGAAACTGAACAAATTCCATATTGGCAATACGGCAACCTGCACGCCATGCCATAGCGATACCGTCACCTGTCGAGGTATCAGGGTTGGTCGTATACAAATAAGCTTTGGAGGCACCACCGGTTGATAGCACTACTGAGCGTGCTCCAAATGTTTTTACGCTGTTGTTGTTGACATCTAATGCATAGGCACCAAAACAACGTGAGCCTGAATAACCCTTAAGCTTTTGCGAGGTGATAAGGTCGATTGCAATATGATCTTCTAGAATGGTGACATTAGGCAAGGCTCGAACGTGTTGCTCTAAGGTGGTCTCAACTTCTCGACCGGTTGCGTCTTTAGCGTGAATCACGCGCCTATGTGAATGCCCACCTTCTTGTGTTAAATGGTATTCGCTGTCTTCGCCATCATACTCGGCACCGTCAACAAGGGTGAACTTTACGCCTTTATCAATTAACCAATTTATCGCATCGGGCGCGCCCTCAACAATTTTGCGTACCGCCGCGTCTTTGCATAAATCAGCGCCAGCGACGTGTGTGTCGTCGATATGTGATTCAAAGTTATCGTTACCGTCGAGTACTGCGGCGATTCCTCCTTGAGCATAGAGGCTAGAACCTTCGGTTAAATCACACTTAGAGAGAAGTGTGATGGAGACATCATCTTGGGATAACCTAAGGGCTAAGCTTAGGCCAGCAGCGCCGCCGCCAACGATTAATACGTCCGAGTAATGAGTAGTCATAGTGCTTGATAGTGCGATTACAAAAACAATGGTTG
>JALZVW010000128.1 GCA_023301745.1 Arenicella sp.
CGTGACGACCGACGACGGCCGGTTTGTTGCAGCGCAGATATCGCCCACGGTGTTTATTGACCCCAATGGAGAAAAACAACATGTCTAAGCCACTTGAGACAAGCCCTATGGTCGAGCTAGACTTTTCTCAACTGGGTATAGAGCCGAGTGTTTTATCGATCAAAGAACATCCATTTTTGGGCTATGTGAACCTTCGAGGAGCCAGCGGTAACTCTAAATTTATGCGCGCCGTTAAAAAGAATTTGGGTGTCGATCTGCCTCAAGATGCGAATACTTTTGTTGAACATGGCGATCAAACTATTTTATGGCTGGGCCCAAACGAATGGCTCATTGTGATGCCACAAACATCGTTAGCGAATGTTATTACGCAGCTCGAAGTGTCGTTGGCCGACATATTTTCGGCGGTTAATGACGTGTCAGGAGGGTGCACGATACTGGAAGTGGCAGGTAAAAAGGCGCAAGCGTTGCTGCTCAAAGGCTGCCCGTTGGATTTGCATCACTCAGTGTTCTCGACCGGCCAATGTGCTCAAACCGTCATAGCCAAAACCGCTATGACATTATGGCAGGCTGATGATGCGCCTATTTATAAGTTGATCGTTCGACGCAGTTTTTCCGATTACTTAGGCTTGTGGTTACTGAACGCCGCAAAAGAATATCAGACTTAGTGCTAGACATCAGGCCGCCACCTTAAGCTAGGCGAGCTATTGTCGGTAAACCTGAGCCAAGTGTCGGTAAACCTGAGCGCAAGTGTCGGTAAACCTGAGTGTCAGTAAAGCTAGCCGCAAGCCGTTGGTGGGTTTTTCGATAAGTCGCTAAAATCCATACATAAACGGCACAATAAAGCTAAAGCTTAGCCAAATAATAATGGTTAACGGAACCCCAACCTTAACGAAATCCATAAACGTATATCCGCCCGCATTCATAACTAATAGGTTAGTTTGATACGCCATCGGGGTGGCATAGCTCATGTTGGCGCCAAACAAGACCGCCAATACAAAGGCCTCAGGCGGCAAGCCTAATTGGGTGGCGATGCTAATCGCAATGGGTGTGCCAATAACCGCCGCCGCATTATTCGAGACAACGTTGGTGAGTATGGCCATTAACAGCATTAACAGAGAGAAAATAACTTTATCTGGCATGCCAGAGGTTATTTCGACAAACTGATGAGCGACGTACATGGTCGCACCAGTTTGAGTAAGTGCTGTGCCAAGTGCCAAGCTCGCGACGACGATCAGAATCACTTGCGCGCTTAATGCTCGTTGAATGTCTTGCCACTTTAAGCAATTGGTTAACACCATGGCTAAGGCGCCTGCAACCGCACTGATGGCGATGGGCACAATGCCCAGGCCGGCCGCCAAAATGGTTAATGCCATAATGATCAACGCCCTAGGAGCATATTTAGTCGAAGGCAATTCAGTGGTGGCATCGAGAACCAAAAAATGGCCACGACGTTTTACTTGCTCTATGTTCTCGCTCGAACCTTGCACTAATAATACGTCACCTAATCGCAACGGCGTTCGAGCAATACCTTGCGGCATACTCTCGAGTACTTTGCCTTTTCGGTGTACCGCCAGGGTTACCAGTTGATACACATCTGAGAAGTGGGCTTCATTGAGCGTGCGGTGAATCATCGGTGAGCCGCGGTCAATAACCAGTTCGGCTAGATGTTGTTGATCTTCAGATAGTGGATTGTCGTCACTCACCTGGTGGCCTTTTGAGTACAGGGTGGCACCAAGCGTGCGTTCGAATTCTTTTAAAGCGCTGGGTGTGTCGCGAACCAATAGTCGGTCGCCGGCTCGAATTTTGGCGTCCGGCAAGGGAACGGTGAAGGTAGACTCTGTGCGACGAATGCCTGAAATCTGAATGGCACCTTCCGTTTTTTCTATAATTTCGGTGAGCGTTTTTCCCACCGCATAGCTGTCTTCGCCAACATGTAAATGGGCCGTGAATATTCTCGGGCCACTGTCTTCGAGGTTCGGTGTGCGATTGGGCAGAATTCGCGGGGCGATTAACCAAAGATACAAAATACCTATTGAGCCAGCTAGCGCCGCAGGAACGAAGAAGTCGAACATGCCGATTGTTTCTAAACCCATGTCACTAGCAACGCTAACCACGAGCAAGTTGGTTGAGGTGCCAATGGTGGTGGTCATGCCGCCGAGCAAGGTGGCCAGACCCATTGGCATCAAAATGCCCGATGGGTTGCTTTTGGTTCGAATTGCCACATTAAGCATGATCGGCAATAACAGCACGACAATCGGTGTATTGTTGACCACCGCGCTCAGTAGTGCTGACACGACTAGAGTAATCAGAACCGATAAGGCTGGGCTGATAGACCAAAGTTTGGCGAGACCTCGACCGACAGGGTCTAAGGCGCCGGTTCTGACAATGCCGTAACCGGCCACCATTAAGCCGCACACGGCAATCAATGCTTCGTGCGCGAAACCAGCGAAAAACACGATAGGGCTCAGCGTTTGCCCAGCCGAATTCTGGTATGGGTAAATTTGAAAGCTAACGGCCAACAGAACAATCACCGCCAGACTGGACGTCTCTAAGGGAATCCGATCGCGGGTAAATAGAATTAAGGCAACAACAGTTAAACTGAGTGCCCAAATCGCATGAGGGTCTAAATGCATAAGAATCTTATTTGTATTTTAGAACCGCTATTATAAAAGCAAGAGTGCGGGGGACTTCAAGCGGTATATTTTTTATCTCAGCTTGCAAATTTTTTGCTTTTCAAAATTTATTTCTATGAGCATGATGTATTTTTGTTAAATCTTGGCATCAATCACTGGACTGACACCGTTTTTATCAGGCGGTACCAACGCAGGCCTAATCCGCTATGTTACTATTGCCTAATAACCAATAATTCATTCCTTTGAGCTGAGTCACGTATGCTAGATGTCGCCCTTACTAACGAAATTATCGCAGTCTTGGGTATTCTTTCGTTTGCGGTGGTGATGTTTATGTTTGAGGTTGTTAGAGTCGATGTGGTTGCTCTGTTGGTCTTAGTTCTGCTCGGTTTATCATCCCAAATTGAAGCCTTCAATGGTGGTCTAGTACCGACTCATCAATTATTCAATGGCTTTTCTAGTAATGCGGTGATGTCTATTATCGCGGTAATGATGATTGGTGCTGGTTTGGATAAAACCGGGGTGATGGGTGTGATGGCCGCACTGATTCTCAAAAAAGCTGGTAAAAAAGAAAGCACGATTACCTTTGTGCTTTCAGCCTGTGTTGCTTGGATATCAAGCTTTATGCAGAATATCGGCGCCGCCGCGTTGTTTCTACCGGTTGTTAGTCGAATTTCTCGCCGCACGGCCATTCCTTTGTCACGACTCTTAATGCCAATGGGCTTTTGTGCGATTCTCGGTGGCACCATGACCATGGTTGGCTCATCGCCGTTGATTTTGTTAAACGACCTGATCGAGAGTGCTAATTTGCATTTTCCTGACAATGCCATACCAATGGAAACGTTTGGCCTGTTTGCCGTGACCCCGGTTGGTTTAGCATTGGTTGCAACGGGTATCGCTTATTTTCTGATATTCGGAAAACGAATTCTTCCGGCGTCTGAGAAACAAACCCTAACCACTGAAAACTTACAGCATTATCGTGATGTTTACGGTATTGATGGCCGCATCTTTGAAGTCACGGTCGGTGATGAAAGTGATCTTGCTGGGCTAGCCTTAGGTGAAGTTCAAGCCCGAGGCCGATCTGGATGGATTTTGGGTATCAAGTCGGGCAATAGCGTTCGCATTATCCCCGAACAAAATACCGCCATACAGGCGGGTTCAGTATTGGCCATTATGGGGTCGCGACAAGAAATCGACCGCTATGCCCAAGAGCATCATTTAACCATAAGCCCGTTTTTAAACGAATTTGCTGACGCGCTGAACCCTACGACGGCCGGCATTGCTGAAATAGTAATTCCACCCGATTCTGATCTGATCAACAAAACCATTTCTGAGTCAGACATTCGCAAGCGTTATGGCATGAGAATATTGACCGTTTACCGAATCGACACGGTTATCGATGACGAGTTATCAAGTCTTACACTACAAGCGGGCGACACCTTGGTGGTGCATAGCCGCTGGCAAGATATGATCAAGGTCGCCAAAGACAAACGCTTTGCGGTGGTAACTGACTTTCCTAAAGAAGAGTTTCGCACCAACAAGCTGCGCAATGCGTCGCTTGCCTTTGTTGTCGCTATTAGCTTAGTGCTGTTTAGTGATTTACCTCTGGCATTGTCACTGATGGTTGGCGCTGTCGGTATGGTATTAGGGCGAGTTCTTGATATAGAAGAAGCCTACAATGCTGTTTCTTGGCAGACCGTATTTTTACTCGCGTGTTTAATTCCATTAGGCATGGCGATGCAACAATCGGGTGCCGCCGCCTATCTTGCGGCTCTAGCGCTAAGTTTCATGGACGGCTTTCCAGTTTGGGGTATCCAATTGTTCTTAGCCATTATTGCGACCGCTTTTACCTTGGTCATGTCTAACGTTGGCGCGACTGTGCTATTGGTACCACTGTCGATTCAGATGGCACTTGGGGTCGGCGCCGACCCAGCAATCTTTGCATTAACCGTCGCTTTAGCAACCTCAAATTCTTTCTTGATTCCGACTCACCAAGTAAATGCCTTAATCATGGGGCCGGCCGGCTATAAGGTTAAAGATTTTATGAAAGCCGGTGCGGGCATGACTGTGCTATTTTTGGTGGTTATGCTGCTGGTGCTAAATTTGTTTTATTAAGCGTTTTTTTGCATTAAAATTAAAAAGCTTTTTAAGCAATGCCATAAGTTTCGGCTTACTGTGTTGGTTAATAAATTGTAAGTGTTTGAAAAATAGCATTAACTTGCGGTAGTTTCAGTGGTGTATTTTGCTACCCTTAAGCTTAACCAACATAACTCGCGTATATTTTCATGAAAAAAATACTCATAGTCCTTACTAGTTTCTTTCTTGTTGCCTGTGGCAGTGGTGATAGTGATTCTGGCGGAATGACCGATGCTACCTTGCCCGGAACAAATGTTCCCGCGAGCTTTGCAGGTACATATACTGGAACAGCGAGCATTACGGCCACGGCGCTTGGGATAACCGAATCCGATATGTTCCCGATAACCATAACGGTTACCGATGATGCCATGGTTCGATTCGACGGTGATGACCCTGAAGAAACCTTTACGGTAGGACTAGCCGACGATGGTGCTTTTTCTGGAAGCCTGCCGATTAATGAAGACCCATGCACGGGTACGGTGAGCGTTACCGGCTCGGTCGACGGTACAACGGCCGCGGGCGATATATCCGGCAGCGGCCGTTGTATGATTAACGGTTTAGATGTTGAAGTAACGCTAGAAGGCACGTTCAGCGCTAGCCGATAATTAATAGCTAAGGAGATCGGCAGTTTTACAGGGGCCGGCTTTTTAATAGCCCATTAGCATGAAAAAAGGGTACCAAGAGGTACCCTTTTTTGTGCTAATCAGATCAATATTTTAGCCATTGCTTTGTTTGACAATCAGCGCATCGAGTTCAATTTTTAATTTACCTAAGATCGCATCATAGCCAAAGGCACCTAACTTCTCGCCTTGGCGTTTTAAGTTCACTTGCTTTGGGCCGCACCATAAGCCTAGATCGGCGTCGTCTGTTTCGCCAGGGCCATTAACACGACAACCCATTACGGCGATTGTTATGTTGTGGTCTTCGGCATACGCGGTCATTTCTTTTACATCTTGCGCCAACTCAATAAAGGCTTCGTTTTCAACACGAGAACAACTTGGGCAGCTAATAATATTAAGCTTATTTGGGTCGAAGGCCACAACACTGCGAACACGCCCAGCGTGAATGTCGTCAATGATTTCATGACCGGCATCAACTTCATCGGCTTTAATATTATTCGGCAAGGTAAGAGAAACGCGAACCGTGTCACCGATGCCTCGGCTAATTAACTGCTCAAACGCGATTCGGGTTTTAATGACACCCATTGGTGGCATGCCTGCTTCCGTTACACCCAGGTGCAACGGCACATCAGGACGTTTTTCAGCGAAGCGAATGTTGCCGGTGATCACCTTTTGAGGGTCAGAATCTTTGAGCGACACGCAATAGCGAGTAAAGCCAATAGAGTCTAGGTATTCGCAATGCTCAAGAGCGCTATCAAGCATCGGCGATACTGAGTCACGAGAATCGTATTGGTCAAGCTTGGCTGGATCTACCGAACCGGCATTAACGCCCACCCGCATCGCACAATCGTGCTCGCCAGCGAGGTTCGCAAGGTAGCTAACCTTGTCTTGCCAGGTTTTCTTTTTCTCATGATGAAATAGATGACCGGGGTTGTATCGAATTTTATCAACGTAAGGCGCTACTAATGCCGCCATACGATAGTTTTCTTGCAGATCGACCGATAAGTTCGCGTCAGTCGCTTTTCTGATTTCGATCAACGCCGCCGCATCTTGCTTGTTATCAACCGCTATGCGAACCACACCAGCATTTCGTTCATGCAGTGCATTGGTTTGTTCGATGGTCGCATCGATATCTTGTGTGCGAGTTGCACACATGCTTTGAACAACAATTGGATTGTTGTTGCCGATTTTGATGTTGCCAATGGCAACTTCGCGAGTGGGGTTTCGAGTGATATTCACAGCAAGGTCATAAGTGTTGTTACGCGCAACGCATTTTACTGCAGGCTTAAGCTTTCCGACACTATTTTGGTGCCGAAATATCCTAGCTGAATCAGTAAAAAGCCGCTAATAGTCCAAATTACTGCTTGAGAACCGCGTAAACCGTGTTTGGCGCGCTTGAACAGTAAAATGGCGAAGACAAACCAACCCAATAGGGCGAGTATGGTGTGGTGTTTAAATACGAATGCATGGCCAAATATCTCTTGGCTAAAGACGGCACCTGAGATCAACGTCAGGGTCAAAATCACAAAGCCAAATCCGACTAAACGAAACAACAGCAATTCCATTGTTTGCAGTGGCGGTAAGGCCATCAGCATCGCCGGATTAGTACGGCTTTTGATTTGCCGCTCTTGATAAATATAGAGCAGAGCTTGAATAGCCGCGATTGCCAATAGTGAGTAGGCCAATAGCGAAATAATGATATGCGCATTAAATGCTAGGCTGCGATCATCGAAAATGATTATTTGGTCAGCCCAAAACAAAGAGAATATCAGGCTAATAATGGTTAAAGGGAACACCAAAACACCCAATCGTCGAATCGGCATTACCAAGCCGCCAATGAGAAAAATAACCATAAGTAGGCCACTCATTAATACCATCATTGAGCTCAAGCTAAAGTTCAGAGACTGCCCGACTAGGCCGATGTTCAATGCATGAATGACATGTACAACTGCGCCCAGCGAGGCAATTACGAACGATATCTTGATTTTAGAGTCATTGTTATCATCATTAGAGTGCTTAACTGAACGCAGATAAATGACCGTTAAGACGGTAGCAAGGCCATATAAAACGATGGCAATGATGGCAAATAATGAATCAGGCATTGATTTGAGGCAATTTAGGTGACACAGAAGGTGAGATTTATCGTTAGTGAGAGTAGAATATCACACCTTAAATTGCAGCCAATGACTTAAAGTTAACTCATATGTTTGAACAACTCGGCGATCGCCTACAAGGAACCCTCAAAAAAATTCGCGGCCAAGCCCGTCTAAGTGAGGAAAATATATCTGACGCCATGCGTGAGGTGCGTATTGCGTTGCTTGAAGCCGACGTATCCCTACCGGTGGTGAAATCGTTTGTCGCCAAAGTTAAAGAAAAAGCGATTGGGGTCGACGTGTCAAAGAGCCTCAACCCTGGGCAAATGGTCGTCAAAATTGTACAAGATGAACTTGTAGAGTTAATGGGTGCCGCCAATGATGCACTAAACTTAGCGCAAACCCCGCCCGCTGTCATTCTGGTGGCTGGATTGCAAGGCGCCGGTAAAACCACCACGGTGGGTAAGCTGGCCAACTTGCTAAAGCAGCGCGAAGGCAAGCGAGTAATGGTCACCAGTGCCGATATTTATCGACCAGCGGCGATCGAGCAATTAAAAGTGTTGGCTGAATCGATAGATGTGGCGTTCTGCCCGAGTTCGGCTGATCAAAAAGCGGTTGATATTGTTGCCAATGCCAAGCTCGCGGCAAAAAATGAAGTGATGGATGTATTGATCATCGATACAGCCGGTCGTTTGCATGTCGACGGCGAATTGATGGACGAAATCAAGGCGGTCCACGCGGCAGCTAATCCAATCGAAACCTTGTTTGTGGTAGATAGCATGACCGGCCAAGATGCCGTTGTCAGCGCTAAAGCATTCGATGAAGCGCTACCCCTGACCGGCGTTATATTGACCAAGACCGATGGCGATGCCCGAGGTGGCGCAGCGCTGTCGATTCGAGAAGTGACCGGCAAGCCAATTAAGTTCTTAGGCATCGGCGAGAAAATCGATGGCATAGAAGCCTTTCACCCAGATCGAGTAGCGTCAAGAATCTTAGGCATGGGCGATGTCATGACGCTCATCGAAGAAGCTGAGCAGAAGGTCGACAAAGATAAAGCCGAAAAACTGGTAAAGAAGTTACAAAAAGGCAAAGGCTTTGACCTAGAAGACTATCGTGACCAAGTTGCACAGATGAACAACATGGGCGGCATCGAAAGCATGATGGATAAGCTACCGGGCATGGGTAATATGAAACTGCCCACGGGTGCGGTGGGTGGCATGATGGGTGACATGAATAAAAGTGTTGCCATCATTAATTCAATGACGCCAAAAGAGCGTCAATTTCCAGCGTTGATTAAAGGCGGCCGCAAAAAACGCATTGCGCTAGGCTCAGGCACTGAAATTCAAGACGTGAATAAAACGCTCAAGCAATTCATGCAAATGCAGAAGATGATGAAGAAAATGGGCGGCAAAGGTAAAATGGCTAAAATGATGCGCGGCATGGGTGGCATGCCTGGAATGGGCGGTGGTAAGTTTCCTCCTGGTGGCACGGGCGGCGGTATGCCGTTTTAGTTGTTAGTTGCAAAGCTCCATCTTTGAATCGTTAGCGGCGAGTGAGGGGTCGCTAAGGTAATAAATTACCCGTTATCGATGCATCCCTTTGTTTCTATAGCCTAGGCTTATTTATTCCGGTCATCAGCAATAAGCGTTTAATTTCCCAACAGCCATTCAATGAAATCTTAAGCGATATGCAGTGGTTTTTTATATTGTCTGTGTTCAGTTATTTTTTTGGATTTCTTTTCGAATAAACATTTCGACTAACAAAAACGCAAATGGAATGAGCGAAGCCAAAAACACTAACAACCAAATAAACACCGACCAAGATTGCTTATACGAAACAACAATCGAGAGAGCGAAATAGACCAAAAATAGAACACCGTGTGTCATACCTAAGATAGAAACGTATTCCCGGCTAATAAGCCCCAAAGATACGCCTAAAATAATCAGGTATGAAAGACCTTCGAGTACACTTGAACTTCTAAAAAAATTTAACATTTATTTCATTTCTATATTTAAAAACTAGCCCTGCCGGCAAAACCTACGCATATTTTTTGCACGTCTTAATCAATACCGTCTGCGACCTTATTCTGAATCATGTTTAACCCACTCTATTGACGACGGGCTGCTCAGTAAAAAGAGAACAAGCAGATCACTCGCTGTTTGTAGAAACTCGACAGGCATTACTGATGCCGGGTTAGTGATAACACCTAAAGCGGTATAGCCGATTGAGATGACCAATAAAAACATCGTTACATTTCGCGCTAACAAAGATTTCTTATAGATAAACCAAGTTAAAGAAAACCAAAACACGCAGAGTATTAATGAAAGAAATGGCACAGACCAAGAACCAAATGGTTGGTTAATATGTTCACTTTGACCAAA
>JALZVW010000129.1 GCA_023301745.1 Arenicella sp.
CAAACGAAAGAATTTTTGGGCAGTAGTGATTCAAGTCAGCCGGCCGTTCAAAATGAGCCTTCTGCACAAAACGGTTTAGCTGGTTTGTTGCACGATTTGGCCAAAACGGTGAGCGAGAGAAATGATAAACGTGCCCACCTAAGCTCGTTTGGTCTTAACCTTGATCAGCTTCCAGAAACACTCCAAGAGCCGATGCAAAGTATGGCGGTGCAGTTGGTTAGAAACAGCGTTGTGCATGGAGCACTGTTGCCAGAAGAACGAATGAAGGCGGGCAAGACCGACTACATCAACATTTCTACTAGCCTGAATCAAACTGACGACGCTTATGTTTTGTTAGTTCGTGACGACGGCGAAGGTTTTGATAATCAAGCCATTCTCAACCGAGCTATTGAGCTGGGTGTTATTAAGACTGAGCAGCTCGAAAAAATCGACAAAGAACAAGCATTCAAACTGATTTTTCACCCGGGTTTTAGCCGCCTTTCAGAGGCTAATTTGGATGGTGGGCGAGGTGTCGGTTTAGACGTTGTTCGCACCATGGCGAAAGAGTTAGGCGGAACAATCAGCGTTCAACACAAACAGGGTCGATTCTGTCAGTTTAGGGTGTCAATCCCTAAATCTTAGTGCCTTCGCGCATTAATCAGACTGTTCCAAAATTAACGAATTATAAGCGAGGCTTAGCTCGATGAAATTTATGGTAGTGGATGACTCAATGGTCATTAGAGAAAAAATTCAAAATGTTCTGAAAGATGAAGAATTTGAAATAGTGGGTACCGCCCAAAATGGTATTGAAGCGGTAGAGCAATTTAAAATCCTAAAGCCTAGGGTAATGACCCTAGATATAACAATGCCGTTAATGGATGGCATAGAAACAATAAAAGAAATTATAGCGCTTGATACCGACGTGCGAATCTTGGTGGTGTCAGCTTTAGCTGATAAAGCCACGTTAATCCAAGCCATGCACCTTGGTGCGTATGGTTTTTTGTGCAAGCCTTTTCGAGACGTAGAGCTCGTGGAAGCAATTGAAGAATTAATAGAGGACATCGTCTGATGAATCAAGAAAATTTAGAAGTCTTTGTAGACGGTTTAACAAACTATTTTGATAAAACAACATCGTCGTTGGCGAAGGTAAGTACGCCGTTTTTGATTCAAGACATTAATCAGTACTTGAGTGATTATACCGGCATTATTGGTATTTCAGGAAACCATAAAGGGTCGGTGTTTTTTACCGCTCCGCGAATACTGATCGTCAAGCTTATTTCTGAAATTGGTGTGCTCACCACGCAAGAAGATAAACTAATGGATTTAGTTGGCGAAATTAGTAACACCATTTCGGGTAATGCTCGACGCACGTTTGGCGATCAATTTATGTTGAGTACGCCGATTGTGTTGAAAGGCAAGACTGAGCAATTGCACGTTTCTGATGTGACTAACATTTATGTTATTCCCGTTGTCTGGAAGAACATGACCGCTCACTTGATCATTAATTTGAATCAAGAGTAAAAATTTTTAAGGGGGTAAGTATATGAGTTATTTAATAAGGCTAGTAGCCGTTTTATTGTTAGCCGCACCGCTGGCGGCCGTCGCGCAAGAATCAACCGCTGAACCAGTTGATGCATTGCAAGTTCTTAGCTATCTATGGATCGCTATTTGCTGTGCCATGGTGTTGATCATGCAGGCAGGCTTTCTATTGGTAGAGGGTGGCATGGTGCGTTCTAAAAACGCAATCAACGTGATACTAAAAAACTTTACCGATGTTGGGCTTGGTACGGTTGGCTATTGGGTGTTTGGCTTTGGTTTAATGTTTGGCGCGAATGAATCTGGTTGGCTTGGAACATCATCATTTTTCCCGGTCTATGAGACCACGGGCGAAAGTTTGAATTTATTATATCAAATGATGTTTGCGGCGACAGCGGCCACCATTATGTCGGGTGCGGTTGCTGAGCGGTTTAGCTTTTTGCCATATATTATTGGCGCATTTTTCGTAACGTCTGTTATTTACCCCATTTTTGGCTCTTGGGCTTGGGGCGGCACCACTACCTTTGGTGGTGACCAATTGGGTTGGTTGGCCGACTTGGGCTTTGTTGACGCGGCGGGCGCGACCGTGGTTCACTCCATCGGTGGCTGGTGTGCTTTAGGCGCGTTGATTATCATTGGCCCTAGAACGGGTCGCTTTAGTCGTAAAGGCGACGTACATCAAATTTCAGGTCATAGCCTGCCGTTTGTGGCGCTTGGTGGTTTTATTTTATGGTTCGGCTGGTTTGGGTTTAACGGTGGTTCGGTAAACGAAGACTTTTCTAATCTTGGCCAAATTCTGCTTAACACGCACCTTGGTGCCATTGGTGGTATTTGTGGTGCACTGGCTTGGTTGGTGATTACCAAACGCGGTTTTCTAATGGTAATGGTCGTCAACGGTTGTTTAGGCGGCCTAGTGTCGATTACCGCCGGTGTTGATAACTTAGCGCCCGGGTATGCATTGTTAACGGCTTTCGCCGCCGGTATGTTTGTCGTAATGTCGGGCGAAATTCTGAATCGATTCCGTATCGATGACGCGGTAGGTGCTGTTTCTGTGCATGGCTTTTGTGGGGCCTGGGGCACGTTAGCCGTTGGTTTATTTTATCAAGGTGATATGTTTAACGTTGAGCGTATTGTGGCTCAAGTTGTTGGCATTGTGGCGGCATTAGTTTGGGGTCTAGGGGCTTCGTATTTAGTGTTTGCTGGCCTCAATAAAGTGATGCCGCTTCGTGTTTCTACTAAAATGGAGCAACGAGGTTTGGATATTAGTGAACACAAAGAAATTGGTTACAGCGACTTTGTGATCACACATGTTAAAGCAGATCAGTAGGGCGTTGTTTGTATGAGTAATACTTTGGAGTTAAATCAACGCATCGTCTACGCTGGCCTGTTGCGCATGAGCACGGATCGAAACATTGTTAAATCAGCGTTTTTGCATTGGAATGGGGGCAGTTCAAATGAGCCCGTCGATATTTTTGAAGTGGTCGCTAGTCTGGTTGATTACCTAGGCCTTGAGGTTGCTGAGAAGAAAGCCTTAATGCTCGGTATGCATACGGCGTCGGCTCAGCTATACGATGATCTCAAGCCGGTGCCCGCTTTTATTTTAGGTGAACAAGGCGGTTCGGCTGCGGCGGCCCAAGAGTCTGTGGCTCAAAGCTCAGCCGCCAAGAAAGCGCCTCATTTGGAAGTCACAACGCGCTTTTTACAACTTGTATCTTTGAATATTAAGCGCAACGATGCCAAGACCCATAAAGAATTAGTTAAAGCGGTGGCCGATGAAGGCTTAGGCGGTATGGAAAAAGTTGTTTCTAAATGGTCGGTAGATAACCTGAATTTGATTGAGTTTAGTTCTTCGGTTAGCGTTCAGGAGTGTCAAGATTTAGCGCACGAATTTTACGTGTTGGTGTGCGATTTTCTGGGCCCAGTTGAAACGGATATTATCGTTAATAGAGTGGTTGGCGAGCTCTCAAGCTTAGAGGCGTCAAGAGAGTTCAGCCCTTCGAAACTTCTTTAGGTAAGAAAACTGAAACAGAAACTAAAAAGGTCGCTTGGTTTAACCAAGTGGCCTTTTTTATATAGTTTCATGCCTGCTGTGTCTAGCGGCTTTATGTTAAGCGGCCTCATCATCGTGCGATAAAATCATCAACGAACTTTCTGTGATCCAACCCCTATCAATCATCGGGTGCTTTCCACTGACTGGTGCGCATGCTTTTGTTGCTAATGCGGGTGCATTTAGAGAGCCACAATTATGACACGCTGAAACTTGTATTCGGCGATTGCGTGGGTTGCGGAACATAACCCATTGATGTTCTTTGATGTGCATTTTCTTTAGACCCGCTGTTGTTGCCATCTTAGCTTATTAACCAAGCCTAAGTGTATGATTTCTATACTAGTTATTGTCTATGATAAGTTCTGATTGTCAACAAGGGCGTACGATGTGTTTACAATTCTTTTCAGTTGTGTGTTAGCCTGCTTTTGGGGAGAGTGCGTGCTTAAGGTGGCGGCTCTCGATAAATATTCGTTACAAGCTGCTATTTTTTTGAATAACTGGCTTAGAGTAATAAATATAAGAAGCGTTTGACGAACTAAGCGCGATGGGTGGAATACTATGTTTGATAAATGGCTACGTCATGGCCTAGTTGAAATCGGCTTAGTTGTAACCGGCTTAGTTGTAACCGGCTTAGTTGTAACCGGCTTAGTTGTAATCGGCTTGGTCTCAGGTTTAGGCGCGGTGGCAGCACAAGATAACGACAGTGCTGACCCCTTAACTGGCTATTGGCATAAAAACGACGATTTGTCTTTTTATATACATATTGTTAAGTCTGATGGTATCTATGCCGCAGAAGTTATTCGTAGTGATTGGTCTCCAGGGCTAATTGGCACTCAATTTTTTCGTGATGTTGTGATCACCAAAAAAAACCGTTGGGCTGGCGAGGTTGATATTATTGGCTCAGACCGAACCGCTAAAGCGGGTTTGAGAATCTCAAGGTCAGGCGAATTAAGGACTAGGTTGAGACCGGGTGGCAATCAAGTTTGGGTGCGAGGCGAACCGGCTGATTAATCCTACTAAGATTACGTTTTAGTTTGAGCCGTGCAGTTGATCTGACCTGATGCTTGCGCTTGTTTGCCTTAGGTCGTTCCTACTACAAAGCTAGCACAAGTGGTGGTGCTGCCGCCCAAGTTGAATGTCATCATGTCTCGAGCCCCCGCGATTTGTTGGCCTTGATATTGGTTGGTGGCTTGTTTAGCACAATCAAGCAGCATGCGAACACCGGTGGCTCCCACTGGGTGCCCCTGCCCAATTAAACCGCCGCTGGCATTAATCGGCAGCTTTCCGTCAATTAGAGTGTCGCCGTTTTCAATTGCTTTCCAGGCTTCCCCAGGGGCATACAGACCGCTGTGGTCGAGTATCATGTATTCGGTGATATTAAAACAGTCGTGAACTTCAAGGCCGCTGATCTGTTCGATACTCTCTAAGCCAGCTCGTTTAAGTGTTTGTTTAAATAGGCTCTCAATATGGGGTAATAGGGTCGTTTTACCGTCAGCTAAACGCCTTTTCTCGGTAAATTGCATAGGCGCATTGATGTGCCCCCAACCTTTAATGTATGGAATAGTGTCGATACTAATGCCGTGTTGGTTGGCATAAACTTGGGCTCGATCGGCTGTTGCTAACAATACGGTTGCCGCGCCGTCGGTGATTTGGCCGCAGTCGAGGCGGCGAATGTTACCGGCAATGACTGGATTGAGGTCATCGTTATCACTAAAGCTTTCTGGGCTAACATCCCAGTGGCGAGACTGTGCATTAGGGTTGCTTTTTGCATTGCCGTAGTTCTTAGCTGAAATTGCTTCAAGGTGGGCTTTTTCTACGCCAAATGTGCCCGCGTACTCATCGATTAAGTCACTGAATGCACAAGGCCAAACGGCCTTAGAATCAGCCCATTCTTTGCCAACCCAGGCCGCCCCCGCCAGAGGGTCTCCTTTTACTTGAGGTTCTTTTACCTTCATCATTTCGATGCCAACAACACAGGCAAGGTCATAGCGGCCTGCTTCTAAATCGGCCATCGCGGCTAATAATGCCATTGAGCCAGACGCGCAAGCGGCTTCATGGCTTGACGCGGGTAAGTACGCTAGGCTTGGATGAACATGACCGAAGAAACCGCCTAAATGGGCTTGCCCAGTGTAGGAAGCTGAAACGAAATTACCCACATGGCCGACTTGAACATCGGCTGGGTCTAGCTTGGCGGCATTTAACGCACCGATAACCGAATCACTAAATAAATCAAAGATCGACTTTTGCTCTCGTACCCAGTTAACTGCGAAGTCGCTTTGATGACCACCAAGAATGTATATTCGCGATTTGCCCATGATTTATAACCTTAATAGATGAATCTTGTTTAGTGCTATGCGATCAATAGTATAACGGTAAGTGTTTAGAACATCATTTCGCTCTAAGCGGCAATATCCGAATATTGTGCCGCTAAAACGAAGCGCAAGCACGATAACAAGTGGGCCGTCACAGTCGACGACTTGCTCACAGGCTTGTTGTTAAGCATCGCGCGATGCCTGAAAAACTGATTGTTGATCAAGCGATTGCCGAGGGCGCCTAGTTAATGGGTGACCGTTGGGCCATTCTTATATGCGGCCAGAGCTTTATCTCAGAGTTTAAAAAAGTGCCTCGCGAATGCTAGGTTTGAGAAGGTTGAGTATCAATAACACCTTTTGCGGCTTAGGCTATTATGTTTCGATTGACCACCTTGTTTGTTGCGCTTAGCGGTCGATCTTAATCGTTCCGCTCATTGTTTCTAAGTTCACTGAACTGTTGCCATCACCGAGTTCGAACCGCATTGAGCCTGAAAACGAAAATTCGTTTTTAGCTTTGTGGTTTGAGATTCGGTTTTTGACCTCGCCCCCGGGGCCGGTTTCGATGTCAAATGAGGCATTGATTGAATTTGATTCAAACTCGATTTCAATGTCGCCGCTCACAGTGTCGGCATCGAGTCGCGCGTCATTAGTTAAATCAACTCTAAGGTTTATGTCGCCCGATA
Source organism: Arenicella sp. (assembly GCA_023301745.1). Classification (GTDB taxonomy): domain Bacteria; phylum Pseudomonadota; class Gammaproteobacteria; order Arenicellales; family Arenicellaceae; genus Arenicella. Next base: position 6,558 of record JALZVW010000129.1, read on the forward strand.
CTGACTCCAGGTTGACTCGATTTGATGTTCCAATTCGTGCGAGAATATTACCTGATACGGTTTGTGCTTCGAACTGTCCTGCGTTGCCATCGGCTCTAATATTGCCACTCACCGACGCCAGATTAAGCCGGCCGTAAGAGCCTTCGGCGACGACATTACCGCTGACCGATTCTAACTCTATCGTGCCAACTCCGCCTTCGAGAGAGAGGTCACCGCTCATGGTATTAGCTCGTACTTGGCCTTCGATATTTTTCAAAATGTATTCGGCCGATATACTGTCTATTCGAAGCGTGCTATTGCGTGGGGCATAAACCGTCAGATCAGCGTAACCTCCGGCACTTCGCCGACTATTCCAAAATCCGTGCTCACCCACATGTTCAATTTTGGTGTCAGAGCCATCGGTTTCGAAGGTGAAATTGTGATCGTTGAGAGGAGCCTCTCCGACCACTCTTATTTGCGGTTTGTCCCAACCTTGGATTAGTACCTTGCCAGCCATGATTTCAATATCGATACGGCCGTTTTTTTTGACCTCGAGAGTGCGGTCAATTTTATCGGCATGAGCGGCCATTGATGCTAAGAATGTTAGGCCTAAAAGGGTTTGTTTGATTATGTTATTCATTGTGTTGCCTCGCTAAATGGACATGCCATTTGCTGTTTTAAATTTGTTCAGGAGCTTAAGCTCTTCTTGGTATGTTCGCGCTAACATCGACGCATAGTTGGTGTTGGTTGGTTGAGCTAAAATGGCCTCTTTTAGTTCCAGTGACGCGGTGTCGATCGTTAGTAAAACCGCTTGCACCTCAGCTACTGTCGTTGGGTTAATTGGCCCTAGCTCACCGCCTAATAGCGCGGTAAATTGGGCGCGAACCTGTTGATGCTGCTGCTCAATTAAGCTGATTTGGGCTTTTTGATAGTCTATATAGCTCGCTTGAAGTTGGTAGGTTTCCTGAGCGCGTTGAAAAGACATGCTCGACATAACGAACGCCCCGATGGCCAACATCATGCAGGCCGCCATTGATATTGGCATGAATAGGCGCCTAACCTTATTTGAGCTACTTATGCCTAAATTTGGCGAAACGTTGGCTTCAGAACTATCAAGCAGTAACGGCTTGCCAGCAAAACGAATGTTCGAATGTACCTCTGGCCAGAGGTCGCGTTCAGGCTCAATATCCCAGTTGAGTTGGTCTAGGTAGTTTATTTCGTTGTATTTGTCTTGACTCATATTGTTCGCTCTGCCTGCGCCTTTAAGGTTGACCGCGCTCGGTGTAAGTGGGTTTTAGAGGTACCAATCGCCATGCCAGTAATCTCTGAAATCTCATTATGTTGATAGCCTAAATATTCATACATGACTAACACCACTCTGGCTGAGTCAGATAAGCAGCGCAAGGCTGTGTCGATCTCTTCAGCTAAGCCAAAGGGCCGATCATAGCTTTGTGTTTGGTCGTATGCGGCTTCATCTAAACTATCTACCTGCCATTTACTGTGTTTGCGCAAGTGGCCTATCACCACATTGCTGGTTAAACGAAACAGCCAGCTACTAAATTTGCTGTGGCCGCGAAAGCTATCTATCTTTTGCCACGCTCTTATAAACGACTCTTGAGCCATATCTTCGGCGAGTTCTTTTTGCCCACAGAGCCGCAAACACAAGGCGTAGACTTTCCCTATATTGGCTCGGTACAATTTTTCGTAGGCAACTCGATCACCGTTTTTACTTCGGATCACCAGTTGTGATTCTTCTTCAAGCAAGACAAAAATCTCTCATTGTTTAGAAGTAAGATGGTGTAATGAGCTAAAAGGTTTACACGTAGATAAAATAAATGCAAAAAAAGGGCGGAGAATGATTCTCCGCCCCCAAAATAGCCATTTTAAGGCCGACTTAGTTAGCAAGTAGCTTAAGACCAAAGCGCTCATAGAGTGAAGCGCCAATAATCAAGAGTGCACCGCTTATGCCTATAATGATCCAATTGCCGAGCTGAGCAAGTTGAACAAGGTCAAAACCGACGATCAAGCTCGCGGCAATAATGCCGACAATCGCGATAATGCGGCTAAACGGCGTTTTACCGCATACTGTGCCCGTTCTCAGGGTCAATACAAAAGCCAGGCCACACATAAACAATGCCTGAACTGAGTAGATAAGCTCGTAGTCTACTAGTGAGTTTAACAAGGTGATAGGAACAATAACCAGTGTGGTTATATTCACTACCAGCATCTTCCAGGCGTTATCGCTGTTGCTGCGCAGTTTTTCAAAAGCGAAACCAGCAAATATTGCCGCACCAATAAAAATATCGCTATTATTCCACTCGGCTGGTAGTACTTGAGTTGTCATAAATGCGATATACGCGCTCAATGCTAGCTGGCAAACGTCAAGTGACCGCTTAAACACACCATGCGTATTGATCATGCTGCCAACGTTTCTCAACGTTAGGAACAATAAGCCGCTAAACGCTAATATAGTGAGATTGTCGATGCTGTAGAAACTCACTGCACGGCTAAGAATTATTAAGCCCGGTAATAGTAATAGACCTAATGAAACCTTCGTTTCTTTGGTCATCACTAAGGTGTCACCCGAGGCGTCGGATTTGCCTAGACGGTTCATCGACATTCGAGGAATTAAAATTCTCTGAATAAAAAGCCAAGCCGCCCATAATGTTATGCCCGACAGGCCAACCGCAATAAGTGGCGCTCGAACAGGCACCAATAGCACGGCTGATAGACATAGAAAGCCGAGCGTTAACGGTTTGGCGATTTGTCTAGAGAAAATGCTAAATCCAAAATAGGTCACGGCCGACAATAGTGCTAATGCACCTAAGAACACCGGTATAAATATTGCGCGGCTAGCAACCTCCCATTTCATAGAGTCAGGGTAACTAACAATTTGCATATCCATCGGAAATAACGAATAAGTAAGCGACCCAAGAATGGTGAAGTTCGCGACCACGGATATTAAGGCTAAGCCGAAGAATACGCGTGCGCCTTTAAACTCCTTAATCAGAAAGCTCAGTGCTAAACCGGCTCCGGTCAATAAACCTGTTTGCGCTAGAAGCTTTAAATAACGAGAAACATCATTGCCTTCAGCCCAGCCTTGAAGCATGAATAACGACATTGACGCGATGATCGCACAGGCGCCAAAGGCGCGCACAATCTGCGACAATGAGGCTATGCTTTCAAGGCGCGCAAAGAGTGTTTCTCTGCCAGAGCGATTCGTCGACTTGTCGTCGTGATCACTTGGCTTTGGTCGCTCTACCTGTTCACGCGGATAAGGTTCTCGCGTGTAGGTAGTTTCTTGGCTATTCATTAGTTTTCTCCGATTGCTTTGCTTGAGACTCTTGAGAAATGAGTGCAAGTTGCGCCAATAAATCAGCTTCGTCTTCGGCTCGAGTGAGCTCTACGTCTAAACTGTCACGCGCACAGGCATCACTAACGGCGAATTCATGCTCCAATACGGTCGACTCCCAACGCTCGAATGTGTCACTGAGGTCGTCATCGGTGTTCGCATAAGCAACCGCTCGATTGACGTCGGCGACAGTCTGACGAGAGCGCATCAGATTGTGTTTTTGAGTCATTTCGTCAAGCTTTGTCTGCAAGGTTTGCAGGTTGGCAGTGACGTCGCGCACTAGGTCGGCTTGTTGTTTCTCGGAATAGCTTAAGCGGCCTATATCCGCCTCACATTGGTTGCGCCGTGCAACGCACTGGAGCGCTTTTTCTTGGTCACTCGCGGCTAGGCTTGCTGCACGCTCGGTCCACAAGTCGAATTGCTCTTTGGCCTCTTTAAGCTGGGCAAGGTAGGCTTGATGCTGTTGGCGCAGAGTGTTGATGCGCGCACGAGTTTTGGCCACCGCTTGTCGAGTTTGTTTGATGCTTGCTTCGACAATTGCGTCATGGTTTTCTAACTGTCCGACCGCGGAATCTAGGGTTGCGGTAATTGATGTAGATAGTCGTTTGATCAATTTCATAAGTGCCTCCTGTTTTGGCATTAGTTGATTAGGACTGAGGTCATCGTGAAGTTTGGTGTTGACATAAGCAACTAATTGTTTAAAAGTAGACGTTAAATGAACTTTCGGTTCAATATTTTTATACTTAATCAGAGCCCGTTACCAAATGGCAAGATCAAAGCAAATCATCGATGCAATAAAAGTAACACTTAAACAGCAGAGCATTACTTATCGTGTGTTGGCTGAAAAGCTCGATGTTTCAGAGTCAACAGTCAAGCAGATGTTCGCAAACGGCAACTTCAGTTTGAATCGCCTAGATGCGATTTGCGAATTGCTTGAAGTGGATCTCAATGCCTTGTTAGAGGTATCTGAATCGCTTGAAGATAGGGTAACGTCGATTAGTTTGGAGCAAGAGCAAGCACTGGTGGCCGACCCCAAATTATTAGTAGTGGCATACTGCTTAGTAAATCATTGGAAGGTGGATGAAATAGTCGCGCGCTATGACATTGGAGATACCGAGGTAATTACCTTACTCGCTCGCTTAGATAAAATGAGGCTAATTGAATTGCAGCCAAATAATCGTGTTCGTTTGCTAATGGCCAATAATTTTTCTTGGCACCCAAATGGCCCGATTGAAAAATATTTTCGTTCAACAATTCAAACAGAATTTTTCAATACGTCGTTCGAAGAAGACGGCGCTTTGCGTGTGGTTAAGAACGGCGTGTTAACCACTAAAGGGCAAGCCGACTTGCGTAACCGTTTAAAGATGCTCGATTCGCTATTTGATGAACTTTCTGAGCAAGAACGTAAAATACCAATTAGTGAACGCCATGGTATTACTATGATTTTGGCGATACGGAACTGGGAAGTGAGTATCTTTACCGATCTAGAACGAAAATAACAAGAACGAAAATAACAAGAACGAAGTTGAGCAAGAATAATTAGGTAAAAGAAGTTATGCAGAAAAAGGGAATATGGGCTCGCGCCTCTGAAATTGCTGATCAAACCCCAGCTGACCGTAATCGTTATGTCGACCTTCTACGAGCCATATCAATTAGCGCCGTGGTACTCGGGCACTGGTTAATTGCCGCACCGGCTACCTTAGGTGGCATTGTGAGTATGGATCACTTACTTGAAATTCAACCTAATTCGCAATGGTTGACTTGGTTATTCCAGGTGATGCCAGTTTTCTTTTTTGTCGGGGGGTATTCTAACGGAGTCTCGTGGGATGGTGCTCAAGCGAAAGGACTGCGTTATTCGTTTTGGCTTGAGTCGCGTTTGCGGCGTTTGTTAGGCCCAGTGATTCCGCTTATTCTCTTGTGGGCGGTGTTGGGCATCGTTTGGCACTTTCTAGGCTTACCCGAAGCGATGATTCAGGTTGGCTCGCAAATCTCGTTGGTACCTACCTGGTTTTTAGCCATCTATTTTGTCATCGTTATGTTCGTGCCAATAACTCGCTGGTTGTGGCGAAAGTTGGGTTTGCTTAGCGTCATATTACCGTTTCTAATGGCCGTACTCGGCGATGTTATCTACTTTAAGACCGATTACCAATGGTATGGCTGGTTCAACTATTTCTTTATTTGGGGCGCGGTTCATCAACTCGGCTACGCATGGCAGCAAGGCCGGTTTACCGGCGTCAAAGCATCTCTATGTTTAGCGATTTCTGCGGGGTCGTTGTTGGTGCTACTTACCTTGTTCGGGCCATATCCGATTAGTTTGATCGGCGTACCAGGCGCCGATTTTAGTAATACAACCCCGCCAAAATTGCCGCTCATTGCGCTGGGCTTAACGCAAATTGGTTTGCTTTTAGCGATCGAAGGCCCGGTTCGGCGTTGGCTTTCAACGCCCAAAGTTTGGACCGCCACGGTTCTTGTTAATGGTTTTATAATGCCGATATTTCTTTGGCACAGTACGGTGATGATTCTCACCATAGGTTTTTGTTTCTGGTTATTGCCAATTGTACTCTCTGTGGAGCCCGGCAGTGCTGTTTGGTGGGCGTATCGCCCCGTTTGGATTGCCGTTTACTTTGCGATAATGATGTTGTCTCTGCCGCTATTTATGTGGCTAGAAAAAAAATTGGGTGCGGGCACGAGTAAACATAATACCGGCCTCGCGGTAATTTTATTCGGGCTTGGCATGTGCGGTGGGCTTGCTGTTTTAGCGGCTCTAGGAGTAACCGGAAAAGGTTTATTCGGGCTAAATTGGTTAGCTATATTGTT
>JALZVW010000130.1 GCA_023301745.1 Arenicella sp.
GCACCTGAGCGCAGGTGAATATCAAAGAACGAACCAACTGCGATGCGCGTTAACCATTGTTGCTTTAAACCGTTCATCGCTTTGCCGGCTAGCGGCGGGCATGGAGGGCCCACGATCACATCACGCAAAACCCCGCCGGTATTGGGAAGTACCGCATCCCAACGCTCTGGCAGGTCTAGCTTTGACAACATGATATTCATAAAAGTGCAGCCTAGGTTATCCGGGTTTTCCAGCCAACGAATTGGATTACCTATATTAGAAAAACCTAAGTGTGATCCTTTGTCCAGACGCACAAACCAACCATCAGGATGACGAGGCATAACGCCAATCGCATTGGTCGCCTCAGGCACTACTCGGTCTAAAGAACCCGACATCACTAGCGACTTCAGCTCGGGACTACTTGCATAGAACGGCTCACTAAACGCCTCTAGAGGCGGTGCCATCATTATCGCCGCTTTAATGCGCGGGTCTTTCAAGTCGGGGTGAAATGAGACCAACGCGGTGGTCAAGCCGCCCAACGACAAGCCCATAGCGCCAATATTATTTGAGTCTACGCGCTGGTACATTGCACTTTGAGGGTCATTGTTCAGCGCCAAGACCTTATCAATCACGGCACTGACGTCACCCGGCTGATTGACCACGTCAAGCAACTGAGGAACGTCCGTTGGGGACCGTCTATTGCTCAATGGAAAATCAACCGCAACAACCACATAGCCATTTCGAGCGAGGTATTCGTTAATATGTTTGCTTTCTTCGTTCCATCCACCAAAACCATGGCTATATATGATCAACGGGTGCCCAGCCGATTGCCCTTCAGGCAACCAAATCTTGCCATTAAGTACTCGCTTATCGTCCCCTTCAAAACCGCCCATCGCAGGGGTAGCACGGCTAGCATCGATAATATTTAAAGATATCTCTGCAACCGAGTACTCGGCTTGATCTAGCCGCGCCTTTGATTGGCTGTTTTCAATCAAGCCTTCTGGTGCATTTAGTAACCACAAACCAACAATTACGATACCCGCAACTACCAACGCCAATAACAGCCAGGCGATAAACTTCTTAAATATATTCATAAAATAATCTTATCACGTGGCTTGCCTCAATAAGCTGAAGCTTGGCTAAAAGCTAAGCCACCAAACAACCGGCTAAATCAAAAAACTAATAGCGTTAAAATAGCTAATTAAACACCAGCACCCTGGCCAATGATTCTTCTGTACAATGAAAATGGCAGGCTCATTATTAGATACGCCACCATTCTCCAGCGTTTAGTAATGTACACAATTCGCTTCTTAGCCTTAATAGCGGTGTAAATTTGATCCGCCGCTTTTTCAGGAGACGCTACCCAAAACAAACCGTCGCCCTTGGCCATATCCGTGTTTACAAACCCTGGCCGAATATCGGTAATCGTAATTGCACCGCTGCGAGATTCTTTTCGGCAGCCAAGCCCTTCCAAATAAGAAGATACATAGGCTTTAGATGCATTATAAGTGGCAAACGGACCACCTCTCACCGCCGCTACCGAAGAAATACCAACAATGTGGCCCGCCCCTTGTTGTTGAAAGTGACAATAGGCTAAGTTTGCAATAGTAGTAAACCCCACCACATTAACCAAGGCTGTTTGCACCTCTTCAGCCAGCGGAAACTGCGGGTCGGTATTGCCGTAACCCGAATTAATAACCACCACATCGATGCGGCCCATTTCAGCCACGAGCGCCTCAAACGCGGCCGTCGACTGTTCGACATCGGTCACATCAAATTGCGATTTATAGCATTCACTTGCAAGCTCGGTTTCAAGCGAATCTAACAGCTCTAGTCGGCGCCCTGTAATGCCTAGCACCCAACCTGACGAGGACATCTTTTTGGCTAGAGCCCGGCCAATTCCCGAAGTGGCACCGATAACAACTACCTTCATAACAGCCTCTGTAAACTTAATATTCGCAAACCCTATCTCTTACTATCTAATCATCGCTTTGATTATCTTGTGTTCGTTGCTCGGCAATTTTTTCGATTTGGCTGCGCAAGCGATCATCTTTGCTCAGCATCTGATTAAAGTCTTTGGTATGCAATACTAAAAGCTCACTGAACGTGTCTGAAATAACAGTGGCAACGCGCGGTATGTCATGAAGCAAGGCTATTTCACCAAAACAATCACCGCTGCCGATGATGATTGTTTGCTTGCCTAATATAACTCTGATCGCACCGGAGGAAACAAAGTACATAGACTCCGGTGGGCCACCCTTTTCGAAAACGACTTCGCCTGGCAAGGTTAATTGTGGCTTGAGCAATTTGACAATATCGTCCTGATCGCTTTGATCTAAGTTCTCGAAGAATTTCATTTTGGAAACAAGCGTTTTTGCATCCAAACCCAAATCGAGACTCGGCCTTTTCTCGAGCGCTTGATAACGCTGCTTCATGTCTTGCGTTAGTTCGCTGGCAACTTCTTTGCTGATCAACGAGCTCGCCAACATGTCTTTATATTGGTTTTGTTCCAATTTCATTGCGGTTTGTTGCAATGCTCTTTTCTGCAACGCTTTTGCGTACTCGGGGTAGCATGCCCTAAGCACTTTTAATGCCTGCTCGGTCTCACCGTCACGGCGTTCTAATAATTCTTTGAGGCTTGCCGTTGCCTCAGTGCCGATCATATCAGCAAGCTGCTCAGTAACGCTGTCTTTCAATCCGCGTAAGACCGTGCACTCAGCCTCCAGAACTTGAAAGCGGTTCGCTAAATTTCTAGCCAAAAAGCCGTTATAGCCAATACGACGATGAACCATCATGGCTAGCTTAGTGTGCCAGTGAAAACCGAGCTTGTTTCGGTAGTCGGCTAGATAGGCATCTAGCCCACTATGCTTGATACTGTCACTTAGATCGGCCGCTTGGCGAAATAAGCTGCGTGCCGTATCAGGCGACACCTCTCGACGATCTAACATGCCCACGTATGCTTTTTTTTCATTCATGCTGACCATGCGCAAACCGATCAACAACCACTCTTCTTTGCTCAAGTTATCAGACTCGGCCTTCTTTGAGCCTAGTTCAATTAATTGCGTATAGGGCTGCACAACGTTATTCGTTTGCCGTTCGCTAATCTGCATAGCTCGCGCAGAGCCTTTTATTCGCTCACTAACATTGGTCATTGCTTTTGACAATGCTCGGTCGCGAATAGCCACATCGGCGGGGCCAAGCTTAGCCAAGCCAAAGGCACGCATAACCAATGGCACCGTAGTCGCATTAATCGCTAAAGTGAACAATACAAAGCCGGTTACCATCACGCCTAAGAAGTCTTGTATTTCTGGCGCAAAACCATCGTTTTCAATTACCGCTAGAGCGAGCGCTAAAGACACCGCACCACGCAGGCCTCCCCAGAACATGACAGCTCGATAACCAGTACTTACTTGCGCCGCCCAGCCTAGCTTACTCATTACCGGAACCAAGCCAAATATAATGGCAAACCGTGCGGTAAAACCGGCGAGCAATAACACGCCTAGCCAGACAAATTGCTCGCCAGTCATCGCCGACATAATAGAAGGCACCTTCAAGCCAACCAAAATAAAGATCACCGAGTTCGCCACAAAACCGATCTGCTCCCAGACCTCTTCTAAGCCGTGCCAAGCACTTTGAGTGATAACACTGCGACCACGTGAGCCAAGCACCAAAGCCGCCGTCACCACCGCCATGACGCCAGAGACATGCAGACTGTGCTCAGCAATAATGAATGACAAATAGGCCAGTGAAATAGTGAGCGTGATTTTCGGTAAGTTCGAATCGCCGACATGCGCGAGTAAAAAGCAGATAAGCCTTGCTGTCAGGTAGCCGACCAAAATACCGCCAAAGAATACTTTGATGAACGACGCAATACCGCTTAAAAGCGTCGGATCAGATTGGCCCAACATCATGGCTGAAATGATGGTGAATACCACGATCGCGGTGGCATCATTAAACAGGCTTTCGCCTTCTACTAAAATAGCTAAACGTTGGGGTGCGCCAAGGTCTTTGAATATCGCTACCACGGCAACCGGGTCTGTGGCTGAAACGATTGCGCCTAATAACAAACATGCCAGTAACGAAACGTTGCTTACGTATGACATGGTGAACCCAATCACCGCAGTTGAAATCAACAAGCCGATAATCGCCAACATTAGAATCGGTGAGATATCGTCGAATAAACGGCGCACATCGATAGCCAGCGCAGACTCGAATACCAAGGCTGGCAAAAACACAAAAAACACAGCTTCTGAGGTAATTTCCAGCGAATTGAGGGCCTCTATAAACTCGTGCAAAAAACCGAGGCTAGGGCTAAGCAAAATGAATTCCGAGCCAAGCCCAATTAACACACCAACGGCCGCCAACATAACCGTGAAGGGTATTTTAAGCCTTGCAGCCAACGGCACTACCAGCACCGCTAAGGCGAGCAGCCCCGTAATTCCAAGCACCAACAACATCGTATGATGCTCTACTGGCTGAACTATTTGTATTGCTTGCTGAGCTAAGGCTGAGTCGTTATTCATTGGCGTCTTTTCTAATTTTGAATCAGTATAGCAGGTGATTTCGGCTCAACTCACCTGAACCGAGTTGAGCCTCAAGATAAGCCTACTAACAAATCAAGCGAATAACAGATCCAGACGGGCACTTACTAGCAATCGAGCGCACCTAAACAGCATTTGCTAGTCTTCCTGCTTAGTAACTCTGAGGCGATACCAGTCGATCTTACGCGTTACTATCATCAACGCGCCTAAGCATAAGAAGGTCAAGCCTGTGCCCATCAATAATGCGAAATCCTCCGACTTTAATATCACATAAAGCATCGCGTATAGCAGCCCAATACCAAAGGCCAGCGTCGATGCGTTGGCGACATTTTTAAACACATAGATCAAGTAAAACCAAATCAACGATACGCATGCAACGGTTGCGGCTAGGTAAGACATCGCGAAGCTGACATGCTCGGACAAGGAAATTAGTAAAAGGTAAAAGATAGCTAAGGCGGCGCCCACTAGTGCATATTGCACTGGATGTATTTGGGTGCGCTTAATAACTTCGAATAAGCAAAACACTAAAAAGGTGAGCAAGATAAACAAAAAACCGTACTTCATTGAACGGTCAGTTTTCTGATAAACATCAATTGGGTTATGCAAGCCAACGCCAAACGTGTTTACGCTAAGACCACGAATACACTCGTTGGGATCAATTTCACATTGCTGTAAGGTTTGCTGAATAGAGGTAGCAAATTCACTCATCGACCACTTAGCGCTGAAGCCCGCGTCACTTATCTCGCGTGATTCTGGCAGATAGCGGCCTTCGAAATATGGGTGAGGCCAATCTGAAGCTAGGGTCGCCACGACTTGCTTGCCCGCTGGCACAAAGCTGATTCGGTCTAAGCCACGCACATTTATTTGCATACTAAAATTCGCGGATTTCTCGGCGGCATTTCGAAACTGATCAGTTATGTCTGCACTTATATAGTTTTCTAATAGATAGCGGTCTTTTGGAGCTTGCATAGTAATGGTGGCATTATTCCATTGCAGTTTAGGCGTAGCACTAATACCTCGCATATCGCTGAGCGAACTAATCAGCTCAGCCTTCAGTAAACGCTCAGTGACCTTTGGCGTTTTTAAAAACGCACCTTCAATATTCATGACCGCTTCATAGACTGGCACACGGTATATGCCTTTATAACGTTCTTGAATGTGTACCTTACCGTCGAGTTTTAGACTGTCAGGCACATGAAGCTCATGCCATGTTTTAGTCTTACGTTTGACAATGTACTTTTCAAGGTTCTTATCGAACACTTCTTGATCATAGTCTTTAGTAAAGGTGAGACGCAGAATAGGCGACACCAAAATTTGACTGCCTGACCAGCCTTGAGCAATCGAAGTCTTGGCTTCTAAGCGATACTGATTACGCTCATTAACCTTGTATTCAATCATTTGTAAAAAAATTAATAACCCTAATGCAATCACTACAATTGCCGCACATTTAACCGTCAAATAAAATTTCATAGCCTAACTCGAAGAAGTTGAATAAGGCTGAAAGTCTAGAGCGCGCTTGTGTCTAGACTTTGAGGCTAACGTGAGGTTTTGATGTTATACGTGTG
>JALZVW010000131.1 GCA_023301745.1 Arenicella sp.
TCGAAGCCAAAGGCAATCATTGCGCCTTCATCTCTAACCACATCTGAGGCCCATAACACGATTGCATCGGCTTCGTCGGCCTTGGTGGTTACGCGCGCTTGCGTGGCAAGATCAACACCCACTTGGTAGCCCAACCTCGACGGTATCAGGCTGCCATCTAAGGCGTAAAAATTACGGCCGGTTGGTAATACCTCAGGGGTGCGAATGGGGTCGTTGCCCTTACCGGGTTCAATGTAACGGCCCGCTAAGCCGGCTTCGAGCGCGGCCATTTCAGCCTTAGGAGACGCGCTTAATTTTTCTTGCCAATCGCCATTGTCGTCGCTTGAGCCTTGCGCCATTGAGGTCAGCATGGTTTGAATTGCTTCGTTCGACCAATCTGTGCCGAACTTATGTAAGCCCAGAGGCATGAAGTCTTCCTGCAGCTTGGTCAGGTAATGCCCGACTTCATGTACCAATAGCTCGTCGTCTACTTGGTCATACGCTTTTACGCCGCGAATTTCGAGTTCGCCTTCCATGCTTTTTGTTAGTTCGTCGGCTAATTTCAATTCGTCGACTAAAATTTTGATTGCCACAATCGCTCTATGGCGCATTGCGCCGGCTGACTCCGGCGCGGCCTCATAGCTTTCGATAAGTTGACGCAGCTCTAGCAAGCGGTCGTACAACTCAGTGCTTTCTAATGGCGGCGTTAAGTGGTCAACCATTACCGCAAGGCCGCGGCGTTTTGCTTGAATGCCTTCGCCAACGCCGTCGACAATATAGGGGTAAACACTGGGTAAGTCGTCAATCAATGCAATGGGGTAATCGACTTCACCCATGCCGACCCGATGGCGAGGTAAAAATTCATAGGTTGAGTGCCGACCTAAATGCACTAATGCATCGGCACCGAACGAATGCCTTAACCATTGATAAAACGCTAAGTATTGATGGGTTGGTGGAAACGATAAATTTGCATGCAAAATTTCTTCGTTTAGTTCCCAGCCGCGAGGTGGCTGAGGGCCAACAAAGATATTGCCGAATTGCATTCCCGGAATCAGTAACTCATTGTTATGAACCATTACGTTGCCGGGCGCTTTGCCCCAGCCTCTAATGCCTTCTACTCCAGTTGAGGTGATAGCATTTACGATTGTTTGCGCGGCCTGCCAATCGACCTGCTTATGTTCGCGTGAAATGTCGTACAGTTCGTCGAGTTGCGAGAGCAAATTGATCACGCGATCACGTGCTTTGTGGTCAGCCCCTTCCATGGCGTGTTTTAAGTCTTCTACTACGCGCCTAACTAAGCGTTTGGCAATATCAGGGTTCTCAAATTTCACCGCTGTTTGCAACATTATATGCAAGTAGCCCAGGGGGCCGTTTTCCATTTCGTCTTGAATGACCTTGGGTAACTCACCAAACCATTGTTGGTAATCAGCGGCTGACACGGTGGCTACCTTGCCGGCCATTGCTTCAAGAGCATCACGGTTTTCTGGCAGGTTGACGCCTCGGTCTTGCAGAATGTCGAGCAGGGCTTCGCGTGATTCCGGAAGTTCGCCAGTGTTGTAACCGATTTTCTTTAAGTGCCGCAATATTTCTAACAGTGATTCAGGAACATTTAGATTATCGGCGCCGATATTATGTCGGCCTGGTGGGTGGTTGTAGTAAATGATGGCAATGCGCTTGTCTTTGTTTGCCTTAGATTGTAGGGCAAGCCAGCGCTTTACTCGCCGCGAAAGTAACGACACTTGTGATGGTATCGGTTCAGAAAGCGACAGCTTAACGCCAGTTTGTTTATCGATAACGGCCTTGGTCATTGCGGCAATCACTAAGGGTTGCGAAATACCTTGAAGCTCTGGCATGGCGACTCGGTAATGCACGCTGTCCCAGCGAAGGCCTTCTTCAGATAAGCGATATTCATCGGCCGTGCTGTCGGTTAAGCGCAAGCCTTTGAGTACGGGTGTATCAAGCTCGGCTAAATACTCGTTAACTTTCGCTCGGCCTTCGCCACCGCCCAATACAAAGTTTTGTAGGGAAACAACCGCGGCTATGTTTGCTTTATGTTTTGTCAGTAATTCAATTGCTCGAATAGACGATGGCCCCCATTTGGCAAGAACTGTTAAGCATTTGGTATTTTTGTTTACTTCAAGTTCAGCGCATATTTGTTCAATTAAGTCGCGTTCGCCGGGTCGTGCCCCGGTTTCGTAATCAACAATGGCCACCCAGCGATGCTTTGCCGATAAAGAGAATGAATCAGGGTTCACTGACTTGCCATCTATGAAAACTCTTAAGGGTGATTGGAGCGTTGGTGTCGGCACATCAAGATCAGCACCTGTTAGTTTAACAAGGTGCCGAAACAGCCCGTCTATATTATCGCTATCTCGGTCGGCCCAAAATGTTTTGCTGAGTAGCCAATCCTTATAGTCAGAGAACTCGGCTAAGCGCGACGTTGACCACGTCATAATATCGGCGCCCTTTTCGGCTGGCGGGTCTTTCATCAGTTCGTCAATGTCGGCACCTTGCAACATCGGTTTGCCGGCAATATGTGATGCGCCCACTAACTGACGGTCACTGTGAACTGCCACGAATGACTTTATGCTTATTCCGGTTTTAGGGTCTAAGTAAGCGTTAAATAGGCTAATTGAATCGCCGAATACGCCACCAAGAAAAACCACGTCAGCATTTTTTAATAAGGCTTTACGCTGAGCGTCTTCCAAGCCGTTGAACTGGTCGGTTGTTCTAAGCTTAATAGTGTGCGATGGATTCTCTTTGAGAAACTGATGGGCGCCGCTTAGCACATCCGCCGAGTTGCGTGGCGAAACTACGGCGACTACCTCAACCGCAAGCGCTGTGAACGTGAATGGCACGAGGGCCAACAGGGTAAGACAAGAAGCGAGAAATTTTACGCGAGCCATAAAGCAAATAACCTAAACCAGATCTATCAACGCGAGCGCGATGCGGCAGGCATAAGCGTTCGCGTAGAATCATTACAGGAACGAGAAATTCACAATAAGGTTTAAAGGCCAGCAACGGGTGAGAACTAATATACATGCTGGCAATGAAAGATCTTTTCGCGAGATAACTCATACTAAGATCAGGTAGTCGGACTTAACAAACCTAAGCTAGGGTTGAATTACCGTTGCGCGTCAGTGCAAGATTTTCGCTTGCTTCCCCTGATAAACTCGAAGGGTGATTTACACCAATCAAGCGCCGAGAAATGTAGCGTATAACAATACTAATAGCGACCTAATTATTTTAGTTTTTTGTTGCTATCTCCTTAAACAACTACGTTCATGTCGTTGCTTAAGGAGTAACCGTCTGCTGCTATTCAACTTCGTAGCCTGAAGCTTAGGTATTATAAAAACCTAGGTTTTTGACTGGGAAATTTCGAATAGATGGAATGACAGCTTCGATTCGGTTATCGGGCACGCCCATCCATTTTGAAATAGTGCCAAATATCTGACTGTGTGACGTCGTTGGAACTAATCGACCACTATCGCGAACATCGTCAGCGCCACCGAGTTCTAAGCTGGGGTAAGTGCCAAAAATTTCTTTCGATTTGATCGCACCGCCAGCAATGATCTGATTACTCGCCCAAGCGTGGTCTGTGCCATCACCGGTTGAGGTCAGCGTTCGCCCAAATTCAGAGCTTGTAACGATGGTAACGCTGTCTTCAATTCCGGAGTCAATTAAGAAATCAACCAAAGCTGTTAAGTCTTGGTCGAGTAATTTCAGCCGGCTAGCATGAATATCTAAATGGTTTGCATGTGAATCGAATGCACCAAAGGTTAAGCTAATGACTTGCCGATTCATGCCCAAAGCTTTGCGCCCAGCGATTAGCTCGGCCGCTGTTTTAAATGCATTTGAGTTACTCACGCTAAAGTTACCAGTAACCGGTGGTAAATTACTAAAGTCTCGCTGTAAACCGACATTCAATTCAAGCCCGCCACCATAAAGGTCAGCGTAGTGTTTTAGTAATAGATTTTGATCGCCTTGCGCTTGCTGAATAATTTCGTCATTCACTCGTCTGAAAGCACTTTCTCTGGCGCGTGCGAAGTCTCCTCGGCCAATGTCATAGGCAGAAGGAGATACGAACCCGTTTAGATTAGAGTTGTAAGTGTTTAAGATGCTGTGTGAATTAAATAAATCAAAAGCACTACCTACGGTAATGTTTATAGGGAGTTTTGCCGTTGGAACATTAAATTCAAATGCCATTCGGCCACCAATACCGCCCTGACTTGCTGTGTCTGTATCGTTCGGGTGATCGGCCTGCATGAAGTAGCCTGAATGCCCAGAAATTCCTGGCGGCAATACTGCGCCCTGTAAAATATCGGTCTTGGTTAACGGCTCTGTAATCGGCCCCATGCCACTAATGAACGAAGCATGGCCGTCATTAAATAACCGTTGTATTCCTGGCATTTCTGGGTGCAAACCAAAGCTGTCAACGGCGTGGCCATTCGGTGAAATTAACCGTAAGTCGCTTTTCTCAAAAGCCAGCTCACGTCTCGATGCCTTATAGGTATTATGTTCTGCAGTTGTTGTTGGCACCAACATGTTGAACCCATCGTTGCCACCGTTTAAATAAACATGTACCAGTGTTTTATAATCACTTGGTGTGGTGGCCGCTAAAGCATTACTTAGTGACACGCCGCCGAGAGTTGGAGCTATTGAGCTTAGCAAGCCCGCTTTTAAAAAGTTTCTTCTTGAAGTCATGTTTAGCTCCCTACTATCGTTGAATATTTGAATATGGTGAGGTCGCGATCAATCTTAAGATATCGGTCATCACATCGTATTTAGTGCTGGGGACATAGCCCTGAGTTTGATCGTGCATTTTGAGCAAGCTCGTACGCATAGCTGGCGGCATTGAGCCCGACATTAGCAGTAAATCCATGCGATCAATGAATTCTTCGGGGTTGCGTAAATCATTAGGTATCAATGTTTCGAATCGAGCACTGTCTAGTTCGATTGTTGCTGTTGAATTAGGGTTATCTGAGGGCCGAGCATCTATAAATAAATACTTGTTATTACTGCTTTGGATAATACTCGTTAAACTTAATAATTGTGCTTCAGGTGCGAGTAATTGGTTGTTCGCGAGAATTCCTGGCGGTGAAAAGCCGGGCAAGAAAAAGTTAAAGACAGTTGGCGCTAGAAGTGGTAACTGATTAAACCCAGATAACTCTCCTATATGTACGGCAACAAAGTTTGTTCTTTTTTTAATGTGCATTGCGCGCCATACACCGACTAGATGAATCAGGGGTTCTTTAATTTTACCGAAAGTAGTCGGCATTGTTTCATGCCCGCGGCGAGCCTCTTGGTGTAACAAAATAGTTTTTAGTACCCGTTTTATGTCGCCACGACGATTTGAACCTTGTTCATTATTGAATGAATTTGAGCAATCTCTCACGTAGCTTGGCGTTGGGTTACTTGTTACCAGCTTTTGAATGATTTGCTTACAGATAAATGGCGCGGTATTGGCGTGATTAAAAAGATTATCTAGTGCGTCGGCCAAATCTTTTTCCGGAGACTGACTTGGTGGTAATACAAGGCCATTTAATAATGCTTTAGAGCCTTGATCGTGAAACTCGGGGTAGCCTTGCATTGGGTTCCCTCGAACGGGAACAGGGTTGCCCGCTGTAAAGCTAGCGCCGTCAGCAAAGCCGGTAAATACTTTGGCAAATTCTTCTACATGCTGTTCAGTAAATGTAGGGATTCGTTCGCCATTGCTATCGAGTTTGGCCGTGCCGTCTAAATTAAGTTCCTCTAGCCCAATCGTAAACAGTTGCATAACTTCGCGAGCATAATTTTCATCAGCACGAACCACGGGTGGGTTTGCATCTAGGTTACGCTTACGGTTACGGTCCATACTTAAATAGTCACCCATCGCTGCATTTAGAGTAATTCTTTCTAGTAAGTCTCTAAAGTTATCGAAGGAGTGGTCGACAAGCTCATCATAATAGTCAATGAATACTCTATGGCCAAAGCCTAGAGTCTCTTGTGATATAACAAATATTTCACTCCAAAGAAATGCCATGCGTTGTCTAAGTTGGTCTTCAGCTGTAGCCCCGACCAACAACCAAGCATGTGTCGGAGCATCAAACGCTTGACCGTTGTTACTAACAGAATTAAAAACATCTCTATTAAAATCTAGGTGTGAACTAGCTGGAATGGCAAATTGCCGATCGATCCACTGTTCATAACTTGAGTTTTGCAGCGCTCTAATAGTTTCTTGAGTAGGGCCGAACGATGTTTGCGCAAGAAACCTAGCCGCGTCAATATCGCTAATTGGCTCTCCGCTTTCAGTAAGCAATAGACTAATAACAGGGACTAGTGCCGAGATATTTTTCGTTTGTGCATTAGTGCTAACTGAGAACATTAACAGCGCTGCGAGAATTAAGCTCAGGCTGAATTTTTTTCTGATCATGGGTAAGGAGAGAAAAGTATTAAATGTCTGGGTGTTAGTTTTAAAGTAATCGCTATTTAGGCAAACGATTACCGTTGAAGTTGCTGTTAAATAAGGGTGCACACGGCAAGAGCGCTTAATATTGTTTGAGTTCTTAGTTAAGTGAAGTGCTAAAGGCAAGGTCTCTGGATAATGCCGCCGCTAATCACGATTTTTCACTCTGATTAGAGTCGTTTCCTCGTCACGCATATAATGGAATCGCGAATTATAAGCGGGACGTTAGTCTATCGACTTAGGTCTATGTTGGTCAAGTAGGTTTATTCATACCTTGACCTTAGACTGTGCTTTTAATTCATTCAAAAAATGCGTTTACGGCGAGCGCAGGGGCCGCGTGTTGCTCATTAATAAAAGACTCAATCTTGAGTCGTAGTTCGGTCGTCGTGTGTTTTTCAACAACGTTTAAAAACGTTTGTTGGCCGCTGGTACTTCCGGCAACGACATTCTCTCGATATTCTTGCCAAATTTCGTAGAGTGTTAATGATGTCTTTTTTTGAGTGAGCGCCTGTTCTATGCGTTGATGAATAAGCATGCCGCAGTGATAGTGCATTTGAAACTTGCCGTTCTCAGACGCTTTTGCTAGTGACAAAGTTTTGAGTGCTTCAATGCATTGATCTACTGATTTTGCTTTGAATGCTTCAACGTAATTTTTGGTATCAGGATATAGCTCTAATAAGGCATTTATAGCAAATAACTCAGCGCTTCCTTCATGTACCCATGCTTCAGCGGTACTATCAAACGTCGACGTTGATTGAAAGAAATGAGCCGTTTCATGTGCAAAGGTTTTTAGGGTACTTTTGAGAAAGTCATCGTTGTTTGCTTTTTCTTCAAGGTCATCTGTGTCCCAGTGCATAAAAATTTGATTGGGTAAGACGCCACCTTGGGTACTTTTTCCTGGACGGTTTGAGTAAGACGCAAACAAGGTGGGTTTGTAATTACTACTAAGCTTTCCTAGATTTTTTTCAAAATAAAGCATTAGTTTTGGAATATTTTTATCTAGAGATTGGCGTATTACTGGAGGTAAGCCTTGGTCAATGATCGATAGTGTTCCCGCCGCTTCAGCCGGCTTTTGTTTGCCGGTGTATATCGATTTCCCGCTGTCTCTGTCTGACCATGAAACCGTTTCTTTAAGCACTTCGCCGTTGAGAATAATATGCTCGTCACTTGGTACGGTTAATGAGAACTGCCAGTTGTTTTCTCTTTTTCCGCAGACATTGGCGCAGGCAAAAAAACGGCCACTGTGAATAATCATACCGCCATCTGATAGGGGCGAGAACGGCCCGTAGTTTTTTGGTAAATGTGTATACGTGGGGGTGAGATTAAATCTGGCTGTAGTAAATGACTTGCCATCCTTACGATGAATACTTTCTTGCCTCTCTTGGTACACTATTTCAAATTCATCAGAATCAGAAGACCAACGCTCAACTCTCGACCCATTTGGGCTGTTGTTGAAAACAATTTTTTCGATCGGTTCTGCTGCCTTGTATTCTACTGACCAGTCGCCTTGGTCTGATTTTTTAATTTGAGTTAGTAGTGTGTTACTTGCTTGAGCAGATTCACTGGCGATTAAAATAAAACTAAGACCACTAAGAATTAGATGTTTAAGCATATGAATATTCCGTTGCGTTTATAAATGGTTTTGTTACCGTCGATACTAGTTTAGTTTGAAATCCACTTTTCTTTGATTAAGCAAATTTATATTTATGACAATACTATTAGTACGACACGGTGAAACCGTGGATAACGCCAGCCGCACTTTTCAAACGCCGGCCTCTCGGCTTTCTGATACTGGCAATGCGCAAGCGTCTTTACTGGCCAAACGTTTGGCCAGCGCTAATATTAGTGACATCGTTTGTAGCGATTATGTGCGCACTAAAGAAACAGCGGCTTATGTTGCTGAGAAAGTCGCTATAGAGCCTGAATATACCGAGCTATTGAGAGAGCGTAATTTTGGTGACATTCGTGGTCGGCCTTATGATGAATTGAATTTTGACCCATTTTCTTCGAATTACCAGCCGGTCAATGGTGAAAGCTGGCAGGCGTTTGATGCAAGGGTAGCGCGCGCGTGGGAATACATCGGCCTGGTGGCAACCAAAGCTAGAGGCGATGTATTAGTCATAACACATGGTTTCGTGTGTCGTTCAGTCATTGCGAATCATGTGACTTTGGCTGAGGGTTTAGCGGTGCCAGAGCGCTGGGGTAATACGTCGCTTACTGAAATCGAGCCGGTGTCACCGTGGTTGGTGGGCCGCCTAAACTGCGTTCAGCACTTGGGGCCTCATTTAGAGGGTCGAACGAGTCAATCAGCGCAAGTTTAGGCCGTTAGCTTCAAGCGTGTCGAGATTTTTCTTGATAAAAATCAGCTTTTAACTCTTCGCTTTGGTTGAAATGGCGATTATAAAACCAGATTTCTACCACTTTCTTATTACTAAAAAGCAAGGAAGTGAGACATTACCATTCTCGGCTTAAGTCATCTAAAGTTGACAATCGTCAATAAGGTGGCGCGCTTAGACGATTATTGCAATCGCTTAATCTATAACCTCCGCTTAAGGTTTGTGAAACGCCGATTACCTTCATTTTAAGTTTAATGCAGTGATCATTTTTCTTTCTACAATTCATCTCGTTGAGTCATTGAAAGACCCTAACCCTACATTTTAGGGTCGGTGATTCAGCCGTTTCTAATTTATTGAATGAGGAAATAAAATGAACCCTACTAAACATTTAAGCAAAACTCTTCTAGCAACTGGTATTGCCGCTGTAATGGCTCTGTCGAGCACCGTCGCATTAGCACAATCTGAAGACGACTCGAAACTGAAAACTTACACTGACCCAATCTCGGGTGAGTTGAAGGTAGCGCCACGATTGCTTTCTGAAATGACACCCGATGAGCAAGCGGCCTTAAGTGATGAGGAGCGAAAATTTCTCGAAGATATCGAAGCTCAAATCAAGCTACAACACCCAGAAGTGGAAGAGTAAAATTCTAATCGAGCACTAGCGACTTTAAATCGCTGATAGGGCGTTGTTCTCACATTTGAGAGCAACGCTTTTTTATTTGGAGTAGGCTAGGTATATCTAATCTAGCCACGGAAAACATAGACCGATGTGGCGACGAGTAATGCGATAAATGCTACGACATCAGCGATAACAATTTTTGTTATCGCTGAGTTAACGTCACCAACGGTATAGGCCAGATAGAAAAATGACAACACGCTTACAAAGCCGGCAATAAAGGCAAAAGGCTGTGCGTTAGGTTGAAAGGCGGCATAGGCGAATAAGCCGCCTAATATGCCAAAGAGCATTGCTCGGTGGCGCATTAAAATTTCTAGATTTGGGTCGCTGATGTTGATGGCATACAGTGATGAAAGTCGGCTAATACCTAAATACCCGCTTATTGGCAGCAAATGAATGACGGCGACGATTAATAGTGCGACTGTGATTATTCGATCTGACATTGTTACTCTGTTGCGGTTATCTCAAAGTAGCTTAGCTCTGCGATTCGTATTCGTCAATTATGTGCTAGGTAATACGAGCTCAACCCTAACAAGATTTAGATGAATTCGAAGTTTGCTTTGAGTTGCTTAACAAAACCGCTTTTACGTTTATTGTCGGGCTTATTGTAAATTCGTAGAATGAGGTCTTTAATAAGCTCTTTATCTTGCGTTTGGGCATTGGCGTACAGTTTTTGTAAAAACCAATTGGCACGATCATGGGTCTCATTGCTGTTTAGGTAAACCAACTTATTAACCGCGCGCTCGGCTAACACGCAGGTTTTTCTCGAGTGCCTTGGGGCGGCATTGGCGACCGCCATCAAGGTGCTCGGATGTGGCTTATGTTGGCCTGCGAGTGCTATCGCATGATCTACGATGTTATGGGTCAAGTAGATGGCAATTAGATTTTCTACACGCTGGCGGTTGCGTGGTGTGTCTTTTGGAGATTCAATTTTTGATTCTAGGTAGCGTATCCCTTGTTGTAAATAGACCCGTTCTTGATGAATTTTTTCGGCGGTTTGATAGACATCCTTCAAATCACTTGGCTCCTCGCTCTCTTCAAATCGAGCCCATTGCGCAGCTAAGGCGTTATCAAAATCACCTTGAGCCAGCCAAAGGTCTATCTGGTGTGTTTCTATTGCAGTGACATCGTAGCTGCGCAGCGTTTGCACTTGTGCGGCGTACTCTAACCATTTAGCCGCTTCATCTAAGCGCTGATAATTGATGCACTTACGCACCAGCTTTAGGCAGCGGTCGGTGTCAATCGCGCCTTTGGCCAGAATCTCAAGTTCGCGCGTTTTGTTATTAAGCAAGAGTGCGTCTTCGAGCAGCATACTTTCGAGGCGCGCATAAAGATTCGCCTGATCGAGCAGTTCTTTACTTGGCGGTGGCATTTTCCCCCAAGCTTTGCTAACGGCATCGAGTATGTCTTCACTTTCTTTGTTGCTGATTAAATCAATGACTCCGTTCGGTAAGTTGAGGATGTCATAGCTGTGTTTTTGATCCAAAATTAGGCCACTGATCAGTGGCGCTCGTTCCTTACTTTGCCATTCATGCGAGCCTAAGGTGACGTGAAACCACTTCTTAAGTAGGTTTTGTAAGTCGCTACGATGGCCAGCTCGGTCATCAATTGTTTCTAGCGCTTTCTCAATGCGCTCTATGGCATAGACAACCAGCTTGATTGCGCTGTGAGCGCTTAAACTCAGGATCGCTTTTTCTAAAACTTTCAGTGCAAGCTGTGCTTCGCAAAAATAGTTAGCAATCTCCTGAGGCCGCCAAAGGCCAGATGGCTTGTAGGGAATAGCTTGAGTGATGCGTTTTCGCAGGTCTTTGCTCGAGAGGTTACCGCCGGCTATTTCAGCGCGTAGTAGCCAGTGATCATGAACGCTTTGGTCGCCCTCAATCATTGATTGTAGTTCGTCTATTAGCTGCGGCTTGGTGAAGGTATTTAGGTACAGTGGTATCGCGTCGCTCTCACCCGCGTCGGCCATTTCTAGGTTGGTTTGGGTTTGGTAGTAATAGGCTAAGCTAACCGCAGCACAATGCTTGCAGAAATCAAAATTATCGGATGCCGGACAGTCACACGAGCCATCAAAAATCTTGGCGGTATGATTCAGCGTAACGCTGTATTGGTTTTCGCCGCTGACAACCGCCTGGATGTGGGTGTTGTTAATGTTGAGTTGCTCTACTCGGCCTTGGTTGTAGTACTCAAGACCACGCGTATAGGCGGCCTCTCCAGCCAATGTTTTGATGACCGATTCCGAGAGGCTTTTCATCGACCTAGCTATTTCTAAATTGGTTGATTAAATCACGCGTTTCTAAGGCCACTTTGCGCGACGCAATGGCGAAATTTTGATCGTTGCCCGCGTAAATCACGCCGCGCGAACTATTAATCATCAAACCCTTGCCATTGGCTGTTTGACCGGCCTTTACTAATGCTTCTACATCGCCACCTTGCGCGCCTACTCCGGGTACTAGAAATGGCATGTCACCAGTGATTTCTCTTAAACGAGACATTTGCTCAGGCCAAGTAGCACCGACAACGATGCAGCAATTATTATGTGTGTTCCATTCACGGCTGATCATGCTGGCAACCTTTTCATAGATGGGTTGTCCGTCGACTTCTAAATCTTGAATGTCGCCGGCGCCAGAATTTGACGTGCGACACAATAAAATAGTACCGCGATCAGCTCGGTCAAGAAACGGTTGAGCCGAGTCTTGACCCATGTAAGGGTTGACCGTTACGGCATCCGCTTTGTAGCGGTCGAATGCTTCGACGGCGTACATTTCAGCGGTGCTACCGATGTCACCACGCTTGGCATCCAAAATAATTGGAATGTGAGGATAGGTTTCGCGAATATAGTTAAGTGTTTTCTCTAATTGGTCTTCGGCTTGTAAACCGGCGAAATACGCGATTTGAGGTTTAAAGGCACAGACTAGGTCATGGGTTGCATCGACAATAGCCTTACAGAACTCAAAAATGGGCTCAGGTAGGGTTTTTAAGTGTTCTGGTATTTTCTGCCAATTAGGGTCTAAACCAACGCACAAAAGCGAGTTACTAGAAGACCACGACTGTTCAAGTTTTTGGATAAAGTTCATACGATTGATTTTACCTTATGCCCTTTGATTTTTATGCAGTATTAGGCCGATACCTAAAAAAAAACCTTATTTTACGCGTTCTACCGGGAGAATTTGGTTGACAGAATAATCGATGAGGTAGTTTTAGTAATGCCGTCTGTATTGCCAATGAGATCAAGCACTTGGTCTAAGTGCTGGGTTGATTCCGCGCTAATTAGCGCGAGCATCTCATAGACTCCGTTTACCGCATGGAGGTCACGCACCGCCGATATTTTTTTTAATGTGCGAACAATGTGCGCGGACGACTTAGGGTCGGAACTGATCATGACATGCGCTTGAATACGCCCACGTTCGTAGTCTTCACTAAATTGAACCGTATAACCGGTGATTACGCCGCGCTTTTCTAAGCGTTCTATTCGGCTGGTGATGGTGGTACGCGACATGCCAAGCATGCGAGCTAGGTGGGCCGTGCTCATTCGTGAGTTGGTGCTAAGTAAGGCAATCAGTTCTTTGTCTTTACCGTCGATGATCATGGTCTGAGCCTCTGTGTCATGTGGATTTTGTCGCCACATTTTGGTGGTTACTTTTGCTGTCAATCGGCGCCTTCAGTACGATTAGAATAACAACCGAGCTACAACTGACAAGTGCGGTTGCGGCGCTTAAGGGAATCAAGCCTTGGGATATAAGTGGTGCCACAATGGCCGTGCCAATTGCGGCGGTTCCAAGAATAAACAGTATCAGTAAGGCGGCGCCCCGCGAGTCATTGTCGCCCGAAGCGACTACGGCTCGATAAAACCCTGGAGGGCCTCGTAGGCCTAAACCTAAATTAACCGGCGCAAAGAGTAGCCATAGCCACTTAGGGTTACCGTCGCCGGCAACCGAGAACAGGCCGATCGCTATACAGCCTATTGCTGATAGCGACGAGCCGAATAGAATCATATTGTCACTGCCGAAACGCTCGACCAGGCGGTCGCTTAGGTTTGCGCTGGTAATGAATAAACTAATGCCGATCAGTTGCATGATCACAAAGGTTGATAGCGTGCTGTCCATGCTGTTTTTGATTACCGTCGGTGCGCCGAACACAAATATCAGCAAGCCGCCTAGGGTGCATGCGTGGCTCAAGCTTTGGCGCATGAATTCTCGATTCTTAAATAGCGAAACATAGCTCGATTTAAGCCGCGGTTGTTTTTCTTGCTTTGTGCGGATGCTGAGATGCGTGCCGCCGAATATGACGATCGCTATGGTGAGTATTAATGCCAAGCTAGCGGTGAGCACAAAAGAGGCGCGCCAGTCTGTGAATGTCAGCAGCCAGGCGCCGAGTACCGGTGCAAATGCCGGGGTCAGCGCTTCTATGCTGCCCATTAAGCCTATCGCTTTTAGAGCACCTCGCGGCTTGAACATTGATCGAATCATGCCGGGGGCAAAGACCGCGGGTGCCGATGATACTAGCCCTTGAAAGAATCGAACGATGACTAACTCGTTGATCGATTGCGATTGCGCAGCGATATAAGACAGCACTGCGTACGACAGCAGTGCGCCAACTAATATTAAGCGTTGATCGAGGCGTGACCCCAGTTCACCGAATATGAGTAGGCCAATGGCGGTACCGCCCGCGAACGTCGCTAAAACCAGTTGAGCACTCTCAATGGTACCTGGCATGGCCGTTGGCAAACTCGGAATCGCCGGGAGAACCAAATCGATCCCTGCCAAGCCTAGCACGATACCGCAAACAAGCAGTGCAAAGGTAATTCTGACGTGGGGTGCAGAGTGAGGCATCAATAGCTATATCAGTATCTGAGTGATTGCCAATGATAAGTCATAATGTCTGTAAAGTTGTCGTTTTGTTATAAATTGCAATACAAACTGTTGTTATTGGCACTACGAAATTTCTTACAAGCCAAATAAGCTTGGGTAATACTAAATGAACTAGGCTTGGCAAGAAGCGACTATGAACAGAGCAACGCAACCATGGGCAACTCAATCATGAAAAATATATTGTTATTAGGCTCGGGTAAAATCGGCGCTATTATTGCTGAGCTACTGACCGCCTGTGGCGATTACCGTGTCACTGTGGCCGATATGAGCGCGGACAACTTAGCGCGTTTAACGACGCATAAAAATCTTGCGACTTTACAATTGGATGTAACGGATAACACCGCACTCAAGAATGCGTTAACGGGAAAGTTCGCGGCGTTAAGCGCGTGCCCCTTCGATATTACAAAATACGTGGCTCGCGCATCGGCGGCGGCGGGCGTGCATTACTTTGATTTAACTGAAGATGTTGCGTGTACTAATCTGGTTAAGGAGCTGGCGAGTAAGTCAACAGGTGCTTTGATGCCCCAATGTGGTTTGGCTCCAGGTTTTATTACTATTGCAGCCTATGATTTAGCTAAGAAATTTGATGAATTGCACAATGTTCATATGCGCGTTGGCGCTCTGCCCAAATACCCATCAAACGGTTTGAAATATAACCTCACTTGGTCCACCGACGGTTTGATCAATGAGTATTGCAATCCCTGCGAAGCGATTGTCGAAGGCAAACTGATGCAAGTGCCAGCGCTAGAAGAGTTAGAAAGCTTTTCATTAGACGGTGTTTCTTATGAAGCGTTTAATACCTCAGGTGGCCTTGGAACCTTGTGCGATACACTCGAAGGCAAGGTTAGAAACTTGAATTACCGAACGGTTCGCTACCCCGGACATCGCGACATCATGAAGATGTTGCTACAAGACTTGCGTTTGATGGATAACCGGCCTTTGCTTAAAGAAATTTTTGAAAATTCGCTGCCACTAACCTATCAAGACGTGGTGTTGGTGTTTATTAGTGTGAGTGGCATCAA
>JALZVW010000132.1 GCA_023301745.1 Arenicella sp.
CGCACTAGGCATATGCCTACGCTATGCGCAAGTAGGCCAACAAGGGTGACACAAAGAAGGCCAATTACTGAGTAAGTCATTGTGTTAAATAACCATTTATATTTTAACGTTTATTTGAGCGATGGTTTCAGCTCTAGTTGTATCCGAGCTCATTATTACTGGCGCTTTTTAGTTGTTGCTAAGCATTAGCTTTTTTTGAACGACAGTCAACAACGAGTCGATACTCAAGGCGCATATTCTAATACGAAAAAACACAAAAAGGGCGCACTCAAGCTTTCTTGAATGCGCCCTTGGTGTTTCGCTGATGAGGGCAGGGGTGTGCCCTCAATCGTCTCTGGCGTTATCTAAGAAACTCATTCGGACCACATTGGTATGTGAACGTCAGTGCGAACTGGCGCGCTTGCCCTGAAGAGTCCCTCACTTCAACTGAATATGGAACATTGGCATAAAGGTAGTGGCTTGAGCGGTTAGAACCATTGTCGGTCTTCACCACGTTGGTACCTAATTTCCATGTGAATGTATAAGGTAGTTTACCTCCGTAGGCAGTGGCTGTGTGCTGGCCTCCTTCTCTGCAGGTGTTGCTTGAGGGGCGGTTGATTGCCACTTGTAGCGGGCTGATTGGGTCGTTGTTGATGTTATCTGCAAATAGACTCACCCAGCGACCGTCAAAGCCGCCACGCTGAGGTAATTGCCATCCACTGGGTAGCCAATAACCTTGCTCAGTTTGTTTGCTGCTGTCTTGCACTCCGTTGTGCAGAAAGTAATCGTGTTGCAGCCAATAAGATCTTGCTGAAGCTGGGTCACCGTTCGCTTGCGAGCGGGTTAAGCCATTCAAGTCTCGGTGGGTGCTGTTAAATGAGTTTTCGTCAAAGCTATTAGACTTAGATGTACATGTTGAGCCGCTAAGTAGCCCGCCAAAGCTTACGTCGCAAGCATCGCGTAGGTCGTAGGTGCCGAATAACCATGATTTAGATAAATACCCACTTCGGCCATCCTCAAAGTCAGGGTCATAGCTTTTAGTGTAGAAGGTTTGTAAGCCACTGATAGAGTGCCCTGCACTATTTGTAAACGGGGTGCTAATTTTAATTCGCTCGCTGTTCTCGGTTGTCCAGTGCAGTTCGAAAGGTCCGTTGGCCCAATGCGTTGGAATGATGTCGGCAATATCTTGTAGCTCATACTGTATACGCTTTGCCTGTGACCAGTTTTCGGTATTGCCATTATCAGCGTAGCTGGTCAGTTGCGGAGCAGTTTCGTAAGTTAATACCTTTGCATTAAATGTGCTAACGGCTGAGGCCGAACCACCGGGTATAAACGCGTAGTGAACATTTTTATCATTTGAATTAGCAATAACATCGACCTCTGCGTCTTTGTTACGGCTCATGTCACTCAAAATTTGACTGGCGGAGTTCTCAACGTATCTTAGCTCTTGGCCATGTGGCCCGCCCAGTTTGCCCGACCATTCTGCCTGCCAAAGTAACAAATGCTTACCAGTGTTGGTGCTTAAGAAATTTAAATCGGGGCTACCTGATCGGCGAATCACGCTGCGTTTGTGTTGGGTTAGTACTGCAAATGCGAAAAGTTCGCCACGATTAGGGGTGTCTGACACGCCCTTGATATGCATCTCGACGCGTTCCCAATCATGTAGCTGATTTTTGCCTGCCGCGTTCTCATCTGAAGCGTGATAAACGTGGTAAATCAAAACTAAGTTCTTCTTTGCCCCTTCGTTGTATTCCATCAGTGCGGTATAGAGTGTGGGCCTGATTCTCCAGCGTTGATAATAACTGTTTGGCCCAGCTGTTGCCGCGTCGATATAACGACCAATATTTTTCCAATTGCGTTTATTGTCGCTGAAGATATTATTTCGGTCAAAATCAAAGTTGGTGATCCAGTCTCGGCCATGGTCACCTTTATTACTGTTGCCGCGTTTAAATATGATTGGCGCATAATGTTCTAAAAATGCGCGTCGCTCGGCGTCGCTTAATGGGTTGCTTGGAATAGGTGCAGGTGTTGGATTAGTGGGCGGTGGCGGTGGTGTTGGGTTAGTCGGAAAGCCCGGGAAATCAGGCTCTGGTTCCCAATCAAAATACTGTGCATTGGCTGATGTGCTAATAATGGAGAACGCTAAAAATAGATTAATCAATATTGCTTTCATTTAAATCCTCAACAGTTAGTTTTTATAGAATGTGTCTCATAGGTGACTTATTTAATCAAAGTCGACTTTATCACAATTTTATTTTTACGCTATGCCTGAAATCGAGAAAACAACGTTGCCTAATTAGAGTCTAGTGTGATGTGTGGTTTTTTGTTCAACAGCTAGCTGTGTCCAAGGCTAGCGAAACAATCGCCTCAATTTGGTGTTTCTAGCGGCTCGGAATCCTGCCCTAGATTCTGCCAAACTGAGTTTGTTTCGATCGCTAAATAAATAGGAATTTACTAAGCCATAAATGACACATTTGATCGCTCATTGACTCGGCTAACAAGTCAGCCTAGGTCGTGTTGTAATTTAAATGCGTTAAATTTACTAAATATATTGCGCTTTATTTAGATCTAATAGGATTAAATTTTTTTATTTAAGTTTTTTTCGAATTTAATTATTAGTTTGACACTTCGTTCATCATTTTTCTGACCAAAAATAAAGTGATTTTAGACCCGATGCTATCTTTTTATGCGCGCCTCTAATTCCTTTGAAACAGCGTAGATTGCAAATGTTCTAGGGCAAAACGGCTCGGTAAACGTTGATTTGAAATTTGCTTTCAAAATGAGAGTTTTGATTAAAATTTAAGCGAAGTTCTGAGGTGTGTGATTTTCGAATATATTCGATATAGTACGATTGTCTAATAATTAGACGTTTTGACGGGCAGTTACCATACATCCTGACAGGTAACTGGCCGTATACCCTACCAACACACTAAATAATAGGACAAAAAATGAATACCAATAAGAGTAGTCTAAGACGCACACTCTGCTGTGTGTCGCTGGCTCTACTGACCATGCCTGTGGGCGCGGTTGGTGTGAATGCCAGTGATACTTCAGTGGTGAACCCTGCCATCGACCAAAACAGTCTCATTCTCGCCAGCGATAAAAATGCAATCGATTCTAGCGGCGGAATGAGAGCCTTACTCGGCAACGATTACAAAAAATTTCGCCTTGCGGGCACTGGTCGACTAATTCCCAATCAATACATTGTCGTTTATACCGATGAGTCGGTTGAAAAAATGGCGACCTCGCTTGCTGGCAGGAGCCTCGATAGATTTAATGCTCAGTTAGCAACGGATTTTCGCGCTCAGGCGGTGACCGATATGACGGTGGGCATGAAATCAAATTTTGGCATGACTGTCACCAAAACATATGGTCATGCACTGAACGGTTTTGCGGCAAAAATGAACAATAAGACTCTAGCCGCTTTCATTAAGGACCCTACGGTTGCGTATATTGAGCCAGACCAATTTATGTCCACCGTCGCAATACAAAGCAACGCTACTTGGGGCTTAGATCGTATTGACGAAGCGGATCTTCCTCTGGACAGTTTTTACGAATTCAACTTCGATGGAACTGGCGTGGATGCCTACGTGATCGACACAGGCATTCGAACCACCCATACTCAATTTGGCGGACGAGCATCAGCCGGTTTTACGGCCGTTAATGATGGCAATGGCAGTACTGATTGCAATGGTCATGGTACTCATGTTGCCGGCACCCTTGGGTCGCAAACCTACGGCGTTGCGAAAAATGTGAATTTGATAGCCGTTCGTGTGCTTGGCTGTGATGGCAGCGGTAGTAATTCAGGTGTGATTGACGGTGTTAACTATGTTGCTCAAAATGCATCAGGGCCTTCGGTCGCTAACATGAGCTTGGGCGGCGGAAGTTCAACCGCATTAGATCAAGCGGTCGAAAACGCGATTGATCAAGGGGTGATTTTTGTTGTGGCGGCCGGTAACTCAACTGAGAACGCATGCTCGGGCTCCCCGAATCGTGTGGGCCCGGCTCTGACAGTAGGCGCGACTACGTCAACAGATGCGCGCTCTAGTTTCTCTAACTTTGGTTCTTGTGTTGATATATTTGCTCCAGGCTCGTCAATCACGTCTACGTGGTCTACGAGTAACAACGCAACCAATACGATTAGTGGCACCTCTATGGCCGCGCCTCACGTCGCGGGTGTCGTAGCCTTGTATCTAGATCAGAATCCTTCTGCCACAAATGCTCAAGTTGAAAGTGTGATTGAGTCGGCCGCCGTTGCCGGCAGGCTCACTGGTATCGGCACTGGATCACCTAATTTGCTCTTACAGTCATTGCTGACCGATGGCAATGGTGGCGGTGGTGGCGGGAATAACGCTTGCGCCTATGAAGATGATTTTAGTTCGTCAACTGGGTGGCAGAACCTAGCCAGCTCTACCTGTTCTACCGGCACCTATGTTCGCACCAACCCAACTCAGATCACCACTGGCGGTGTTGTAACTCAAGTTGGTGGTGATGATGGTGGCGATGGGTTTGCAATTTTCACAGCCACGAATACATCTGCCGGCGCGAATGATGTTGATGGTGGTGAATGTGCTGCTCAATCACCCAATATTAATGTGAGTGACAACTCGACGCTCTCGTTAGCATGGTTCCATGGCCAGCGAGATTCGGGCGACGATACCTCTGGTGACTCGTTCAATATTGAGTATTCATTAAATGGTGGTTCGTCGTTTAACAGCCTTGTTCAAATTGGTGACACGCGAACTCAAGCTCAATGGCGCAACGCAAGCGCAGCAATCCCTGCGGGGTCCAACGTGCTTATACGAATCCGGACCAGTGATGGAGCTGGCGCGGGAGATCTGATTGAAGGTGGCTTAGATTCGGTACGAATTTGTCCAAATTAGTCAGAGGTGAATAAGGAGGCCAATACGTGACGTATTAGGCCTCCAATAGAACTGGCTAGCTGTATCCAATAACAAGGCCCTCAATAACAAGGTACTTTCGTTGCGATATGGCTAGCTCTCTATTTAAAATAATACGGCGGCGAAAAGGCAAAGGCATCAAAGATCAATGGTTGTCAGGAGTATGCCCAGAGCAACTTTATTCGCTTGTCGCTTCTCAGGTGAGTCTATTTTATGGTTAGCCCCAACCGATTTTTCGTTTAAATATTAGCTTTCTGAAGCCTCGCTAGGGTGTTTTTTATCGTAAACCCGAAAGAATTCTCCGTTTGCAACACTGAACGTTATGGTAAGTATTTTGCCAGTACTGTCTAAGTGATAACGCTCTGAAAAATTCAGTCGCTTTCCATTTGTTTCAACTCTCAATGTTTCTTCTTCCCAGCCAGCCGTTGTTGTCACACCACGATACTCGTGTTCTCCCCAATCTATATCTCGGTACTTCTCGTTCTGGTATCGAATGCCCATCGAGTCGGCGGCCTGTTCAATTGTCATTTCGACGCTGGTCATAGCGTCGGGCTTCGCTGGTCGAGTGTTGCCCTTATTGCTTGTACTGTTTGGACCCCCGCGACGAGCTGTCCGGCCTTCTGGGCGTTCGCCACCGCGATTACCGCGACCATTGCCGCCTCGCCCGCCCGATTGAGGCCCATTGGCGGCCCTTGTAGGCGCCGGCAATACTATTTCTTGGCTTAGCGTTTTGTTCAAAACCCAGTCGCCGCTTAAGTTAACGGTGTCGGGGGACTCATAGCTAAGTTTGGTAGCGCAGGCGCTAATAAAGATACATTGAAAAATCGCGATAAAAACAATTCGGTGCTTAAGCATTAAAGGTGCCTGTCTTGTTAGAATTTTGGTCGTTAGAATTTTAGTGGGCTACCGTTGATACGTGGCCGCGTTCTCTTTCCTTCGCAGGCTAGCGATGATTCTTTTGAGTTTTATCATGTCGTCACATCAAGGTTAGTCTCCTATCACCAAGCAACATGTATCAAAAATTTAAGATTGCTTGAAAAAACATATGATAAATTAGGTACCAATAGTCGAATATTTTGTTCGACTGATTTCCAACCAATTAATCCCTTAGGGGGGAACTTATGACTATTGCAAGAGTAACTGAAATTTCAGCGTCATCAAAAGAGAGCTTCGAGGCCGCTGTCGAGCATGGCGTTGCTAGAGCGTGTAAAACACTGAAAAATGTAACCGGCGCTTGGGTTAAAGATCAAGAAGTGAGCATTAAAGATGGCAAAGTAGACGAATTCATCGTCAAAATGAAGATCAGCTTTATCTTAGCTGAAGGCTGAATTCGCCAGTGATCTAGTATTCGCTTAGTTGAACACGAGTGCGCAACCTTACTCGCGCGCGTACTTGTGTTCACTCTGTCGGTCGAGAGAGATTTAGCTGATAAAGCCTTCTTTATTACTGAGTCTGTTCGATATGGCGCTATTAAACACCTGTTGGCTAGTCATTTGAACGGTGTTACCAATTGTGAATTATCAATATTATAGGCATCCGCGCTGTTGCATAGTAATTAACTAAAACACTATGCTGCATTATCTATATATTGGTTTACGCTTCTTTATTTAAACTTGTTAAAGCTTATATAGAGAACTTCTACTGAGTCGTAAATCAAAATTCCAGAAATTATTAGTTAAATGTAAATCTTGTTGGAGAGATTTACCGGGTTGAGTCATATGAGTTATTTAGCGTCGAGTAATCGTTCTGCGTCTCTTTTAGGTGTGTGCCTGAAAAGTGTGACGTTGCTGTTCATGTTAGCTCTGGTACCTCAAGCGGCTTATGCGCAACTTCAAATATCAGAATTTATGGCGTCTAATGATGAGACGCTATTCGACGAAGATGGCGATGCGACTGACTGGATCGAAATTCACAATGCCAGCGGCAGTGCTGTTGATTTAGTCGACTGGTATTTAACTGACGATGAAGATAGCTTAACTCAATGGCAATTTCCATCACTGACGATGGCCCCCAACAGTTTTATTGTGGTCTTTGCCTCAGGCAAAGATCGTGCAGTTGCTGGTAGTGAGTTGCATACAAATTTCCGGCTAGGAAGGGGCGGAGAGTATCTGGCGCTTGTTGCGGCCGATGGCACTAGCATTGTTAGTGATTATGCTCCTGAATATCCACAGCAATTTGATGATATTTCTTATGGCGGCGAGACCTATTTTTTACAAGCAACGCCGGGCAGCGAAAACAGCCAAGGTGTTGTCGGTTTTGCGGCGCCGGTAGAGTCCGATCTGCCACATGGCGTTTATTCAACACCGCAAAGTCTTAACTTAAGTAGCGATCTTCCATCTGGGGAAATTCGATATACCTTAGACGGTAGTGAGCCTTCAACCGAGTTTGGCTGTAGCCCGCCCGCCGATGGTAAATCTTGGTCTTATGAATATTATGAAGGCACTTGGTCTAACGTGCCTGATTTCGACGCTCTTAATGCGATCGAATCTGGCACGGTTGACACAATTTCAACCGATGTTAGCCTACGGTCTGATAACTTTGGACTGAGGTTTTTCGGTTGCCTAGAAGCTCTGACTGACGGTTATTATACGCTTAGTACCACGTCTGACGATGGCAGTCGTTTATATGTTAATGATCAGTTGATCGTAGACAATGACGGCCTACATGGAATTCAAACTGTCGCTAACCAAGTGTTTTTAAATAAAGGTTTACACGCGGTTAGAGTCGACTATTTCGAGTCTAACGGTGGTGAATCTTTATCTGTAGACTGGGTGGCGCCACTGCGAGGTCAAACCTACTTAACAACCGTGAATGATGGTCAGTTGTATAACGACCCGGGTTCATCAACTGACTTTGTTTCTTTCGAGTTTGATGTTCCAGCCGACGGCAACTTTAATTTCCTCGTTAGGGTTCAAGGTGTCGATAGCAACTCTGATTCATTCTGGGTGCAGCTCGACGATCAAGCGTTCTGGGAGTTTGAAACGGGTCAAGCCGCTTCATTTCAAAATGTTCTTTTGAATAATGGTGGCACTAATATCAGCGCCCAATTGAGTGCTGGTGAACATCGCTTAACGTTCTACCCTAGAGAAGACGGGGCTCGCATTGATTCGCTGACGGTTCAAGCAAGTAATTGCGAGGGACCTTGTTCAAACCAAGTATTAGAAGCTGAAATTCAAGACATTTCAGGGCGTTTTGTGATGGCCGGCTTAGATCAAGAAGTATTGCCTGGTGAATCTTGGTTCACGTATTCGTCAGCGTTGACTATAGATAAGACCTCAATCGTGCGAGCGGTTGCAGTACAAGCTGATTTTGTCGGCTCAGAGATCAAGACAAGCTCTTACCTGTTTTTCAATGATATTGTAGATCAGTCTCCTAATGAAGAGTCTCCATTAGGTTGGCCTGGCGTAGTCCCAAGCCAGCAAAATATGGATTACGGCATGGACCCTGAAATTATTGGGCTTGACCGCCAAGCCGTAATCGACTCGCTGGCTAGTTTGCCGTCTATTTCGATTGTTACCGACATCGATAATTTATTGCATGCTGATTTTGGGATTTATGTTAACGCACAACAAACAGGGCGATATTGGGAGCGGCCAGCGCATATAGAGTTGATAGATAATAGTGGTGCTGAACCCGGTTTTTCAATCGATGCTGGGATTAGAGTTCGAGGCGGATTCAGCCGCCGAAGTGCAAACCCGAAACACCCTTTTCGATTTTATTTTCGAGGAAGTTACGGTGGTGATTTAGACTATCCAATGTTTGGCGATGAAGGCGTGGATAGCTTTGAACGTCTCGACATAAGATCGCCCAATAACTATAGCTGGGCGTCTGGAGGTAATACCGGCACTAGAAACACCTTTCTAAGAGAAATATGGTCGCGAGACACGCAAAAAGCATTGGGCAACCCTTACACCAGAAGCCGCTATTATCATATGTATATAAATGGCCAATATTGGGGAGTTACGATGACCCAAGAGCGCGTTACAGCCAGTTATGCCGAGGGTTATTTTGGCGGTGACGACAGTGATTATGACGTGGTCAAGCACGACCGTGAAAATAATTATCGATTCGAAGCATCAGATGGCTTTAATGACGCATGGAATCAAATTGGCGCTGCGGTCACGACTTCGATTCCAGAGCAGGTAATTACCGACGCTGATTTTTCATTTTTAGAGCAACAAGTCGATTTCGATAACTTGATCGATTATGTTCTAAGCAATGCTTACGAAGGCGACTTAGACGGTGCGGTGAGCTGGTTTTTACAGGGTAGCGGTTTTAGATGGTCAAGAGCCAATAATTGGTATGCCGTTCGAGATCGAACCGGTGGCGGCCTAAAGTGGAGCTTTTTACAACACGACGGTGAACATTCTCTAGGGGTTAGGCGAAACCCTAGCGCAGAAGAAAATGTTTTGGGGCCATTTGCGCCGTTCGACGGGAACCCTAACCAGTTTTACCAAGCTGATTATATGAACCCCTTTTGGTTACACCAGAAGCTGGTGTCACATATTGATTACCGTCAGCGCGTGATTGATCGTGTCGCGGAGTTATTCTCAGAAGGTGGTGTGTTAAGCAATGAGCAAGGCTTGATTCGCTGGAATCAGCGCGAAGAGCAAGTGCAGCCGGCAATCTTGGCTCATTCAGCACGCTGGGGTGATTCGAATAGTAATGCCCCTCGCACCGTTTCTGACTGGGAAACTGAAGTAAGTTATGTTGAAAACACTTTCTTTGCAGATCGAGCTGAAGTTGTATTTTTACAATTGCTAGAGTTAGGCTTGGCAAGCGATATTTCAACACCGCAAGCCTCAATTGTCAGTGGTACAACCGTCGATCAAGGAACATTGGTGACGATTGCCAATAACTCTTCAGGCGCCGTTTATTACACGACTGACGGTTCTGACCCTAGAGCGGGGGGTGGTGAAGTATCAACTAATGCTATTTTGCTTTTGCCTGGTGAATCAATTGTCATTAACGAGACCACACAACTAACCATTCGTATTCTTGACGACGGTGATTGGAGCGCGCCAATCGCAACCAGTTACATTGTTGACGATGGAGGAAATGACGATGGAGGAAATGACGATGGAGGAAATGACGATGGAGGAAATGATGATGAAGGAAATGACGATGGAGGAAATGACGATGAAGGAAATAACGATGAGAGTAGCGAAGAAGGTGTAGATATTAACTTCTACGTTATACCGCTTGCAAACGGCAAAACAGTGGTTGTTTATTTGTAGGCTTAATTTGCTGTTCGAATTAGTCACATTGTCGGCGGCAATAACGTTGAGTCGCCGATACGACGTTTTAGCTTAAGCCTAGACTATGGAGTCAGACTGGTGACTAAAAACTAAATTGGCTACAGGCCCATGTGCGGCCAATTTAGGCTTGATCTTATTCATTGCTTAACCATTAGATCGGTGAACTGATGTCAGAGCTGTTATTGGCTTTCTCATTGTTGTCGACCCTGGTGGCTACGATGCTCATTATTTTGTTCATGGCCTGTTTAATATGGCGCTCGCTATAAATTTCGAAACCAGCGATTTCTGGCGTTGCCATGACGACGATCGTTTCGATGTTGGCGCGTTTGCTTGAAGGCGCTTCGAGCACTTCTGCGAATGCAGACGGGCTGCTTGCTAAAAGTAAAAGAAGGCTTAATTTAATTGTTAGATTTTTCATGAGGTGTTCTCCAAAGTTTTTAGTGGCACGATTGCCGCTTCTGTAAACTTAGATACACTTCATGAGGTTTTGGATTCAAAAAAATAAAAATAGCTAAAGATGAGCCTGTTTGTTTATCACGAAGTATCGCGAGGCTAACCTTTTTAAGCGTTCCTTGCCTTTGGCGTTAAAAATTATCAAACACGGCTGGCTGTCAATCTAATCGGTAAAAATGAACTGATTTAGAGTCGCTTGATTCGGGTGTTTCACTTTCAACCGAATCCTCGTGGTTAGGGTTTCTTTTAGGCAAATCACTATTAAACGAGGTTTCTAATAGGCGGTAAAATAAAAATGATGAAATGGCTAAGGTCAATAAAGTGGCTGTTAGATACAATCCAAAGTCATGCTGACCGCCCATGCCCAACGCCACGACGAGCAGTAAGACGATGATGCTAACTTCCAACCCGCAGAGCAGCCACATAGCTGACCAACTGTAGCCATTGGGGCTATAGCGAATAATTTTATATTGGCTGTATAAGCCGCGCACCGGTGTGTAAAAACATAGAATACTGGCAATACGCCAAGGGCTGTCATAACCCAAATGGTAAATTGCGTAAGGGCAAAAGCAGGCGAAAATAGCACCTAAGGCAAATAAGATAACGGCCACTAAGCGCATGCGATCAGGCTCAGACCAAGACCCGCGAGCACGGTAGCCTAAGCCAGCGGCGATACCCGCAAAACCCGCTAGGCCGATAGCCACTTCGGCTATCCCCTGCAAAATCCCCGCTGATTCCATGATTTTATTATTATTTTGAACGTAATTATTTGATTCGAGTATAGCAAATACAAACAGCGGGTAGAAATTGGTCTAGACAATTATGTTCGAGCTAATAGGCCTTTTTCTTAACTTATGTCTAGTAAACTCGAGCTAGGTTCTGCACCCGATGCTTATTTTCCGATACTTAGAATGTTATGCGGTAAAAATAGCATCAAATTACTAGATTGATCGTTTGCAATGGCGTTATCGTGAAACTCAATGGATAGACGCTCAAAAAGATATCGTTGACTGGCTAAGGAAACCGTTAGAACCCTGAGATGAGTAAATGAAAAAGACAATACAACCGTGGATCGCGAGAGCGATTTCAAGCCAGTGGCTACTCAACTCTAAAAGACGTTTTCAGGAGTCTAAACGGCGAGTTTTGAAGCGCCCCCATGTGCTCTCAGTGTTCGTTCGAGTTGATGACCCCTATAGCTACTTGCTTCTGCAAGTGATGCCTGAGCTACAACAACGCTATAAGGTGAGTTTCAGTTGCTATGTCGTGTCGCACTTACAAGATCATATGTATCCTGAGTCAGCAATGTGGCACAACAATGCACTGGCAGACTCCAGATACATCGCACAGCTATATGGGCTAGAATTTCCGAGGACAAAAGAGCTTCCTTCATCAAAGCAAACGCAGTTAGTCTGTAATCAATTATTGGCTGTAGAGCACGATCCAGAGTTTGTAATACGTGCGACCTCTTTATTAAAGGCCTATTGGGGTGGCGAGCAGGCAGAGCCGGCTGATTGTCAGAGTTTAAGCGCGAGGCTAGCCGATAACGATGCCTTGCTTGAGTCGATGGGGCATTACTTGAGCGCCACGCTGCACTATGGAGGTGAGTGGTATTGGGGAATAGACCGCCTGTCTCATTTAGAGCGTCGGCTGAATAGTTTGAAGCTCAACCGCTTTGCCGCCGAGCTTAAATATGATGAAAATACTAAACATTTTTGTACACACTTAAAGGAGCTAAGCCGGCTTCCCAAGCGACCCGTTACACCGCTAACGGTCTATTTTTCAGCGAGAAGCCCTTACTCATATTTAGGTTTAGAGCGAGGTGTTCGCTTGGCCAAACATTATGGTATTGCCATTGTTATAAAGCCCATGCTACCGATGTTAATGCGGGGTATGCCGGTTCCTCCGCGCAAGAAATGGTACATCTTTTCAGACACAAAACGCGAAGCGCTAAAGCTTGGTTTGGATTATGGTTTTATTGCCGACCCCTTAGGTGCGGGCGTTGAGCGCTGCTATGCGTTATTTGACTTCGCTAAGTCTCAAAATAAGGAAGTTGAGTACCTACTTGCCTATGTTCGAGCGGTCAATGTGCGTGGGGTTCATTCCGATACAGATCAAGGCATGAAAAGCATCGTCGAGGAGGCGGGCTTAGATTGGTTGCAGGCTCAGCCATTGTTGCAAAACGATGATTGGCGCGATTGGGCCCAGCGCAACTATGACGAAATGTACTCTAAAGGCTTATGGGGTGTACCGTCCTTTGAGTATGATGGGGTCGCGGTATGGGGGCAAGACCGCCTAGACGTGTTAGAGCGAGCTATCTGTGACTCGATTGAACTCGCGAACCGCTAAGGCAAAAGAGGCCTAGCCTGGCAGTCGATCAACCATTAGGTATAAGCCAGACCTAGCTCAAGTGTTGTAAATGGCCGGCTAAGAGTGGCTCTTATTTGATTAGTTTAGCGCTGTATAAATACGAGCTTTGTTGAGTTACCATCTCGACACTGAATACAGGCTTATCAAGACATAAAATGCCTTGGATCGAGCGCAATAGCATTACATTAGGTTATGAGCAAAAATAAAAAACGCGTACTTGTTACTGGGGCAACCGGTTTCACGGGTGGCGCTTTAGCTAAGAAGTTAGTCGAACAAGGCAATCACGTGGTTGCCTTGGTTCGCCGAACGGGTAATACCAGCGCGTTGGAAGATTTAGGCGTCGCGCTTGCGTATGGCGACATCACTGATCGAGCGGCGGTGATTAACGCGGCTGAAAATTGCGACATTATTTATCACATCGCGGCTGTTTATCGTACCGCTGGCCACCCTGATTCATATTACGAGGGCGTTAATACCACGGGCGTTCAGTATGTGGTTGATGCGGCCTTAGAGCACGGCGTTAGCCGCACGGTTCATTGTTCAACCATCGGTGTGCACGGCGACGTTGAACAATTACCGTCAAACGAAGAGTCACCGTTTAACCCTGGCGATATTTATCAGACAACCAAGCTTGAGGGTGAAGAGCTGTTTGCGCGGGCAATGGCCGCTGGTTTATCGGGCGCTATTTTTCGACCCGGCGCTATTTATGGCCCCGGTGACACGCGTTTACTAAAAATGTTTAAGCAAGTTAAACGAGGTTTTTTCCCGCTATTCGGCGGCGGAAAAAACCTGTATCACTTATCTTATATTGACGACTTAACTGACGGCATCATTCTCTGCGGTGAGCACCCTAGTGCGCTAGGCGAGCGCTTTATCTTATGCTCGAATGAATACGGCACTTTGAAAGAGTTAACCTCGATGATCGCAAAAGAGCTTGGTGTTAAAGCACCGAATTTTGCGCCACCGGTGGGCCCACTAATGATCGCGGCTAAACTATGCGAAGCTATCTGTAAGCCTTTAGGAATTGATCCCCCGCTGCACACTCGCCGAGTTGAGTTCTTTGTAAAATCACGCGCGTTTGACAATACAAAAGCGCGCGAGCTAATTGGCTTTGAACCGAAAATCAATACGCAAGAAGGTGTTAAGCGCACCATCAAATGGTATCAAGAGAATGACCTCCTTTAAGCGAAATTTGAGCGCTCTTAAGGGCGAGAAATTTGACGTCGTAATTATTGGCGGCGGCATTACCGGCGCATGGTTGTCGCTGCATTGTGCTCAGTACGGTTATAAAACAGCCTTAATAGAAAAAGCTGATTACGCGTCGCAGACATCAGCCGCATCATCTAAGATGCTGCATAGCGGTATTCGTTATTTGCAGCAAATGCAATTTGATAAGGTGCGTGAATCAGCGATGGAGCGTGCCCAATACATTTATGCCGCACCACACCTTTCAAACGCTATTCCTTTCGCAGTACCAACTTATCGCGATTTCAAACGTTCTAAATTCTTTTTAAGCTGTGGAATGTTGGCCTATCAAACACTATGTTTGGGCGAAAATTCAGTGATCGAATCGCAAGAGCAGCACCTGCCTGGCATGCGCTCGATCAGTGCCGATGAATTAAATACAATTTGTGACCTAGAAAATGAACCTCATACCGGTGCGATTGTGTTTCATGAGCGACATATGATTGACAGCGAACGTATGGTGTTGGCGATTCTACAAACCGCTCGCGACCTTGGCGCACAAGTTCATAACTATGTTTGTGCACAATCATTCCTAGGTGACGACCAATCTGTGACCGGTGTCATGGCTCGGGACGAACTCAACGGTGATGAATTTGCCATTAATGCAACGCTGGTGGTCAATGCCGCTGGCCCTTGGATTGATAACCTTAATGGCAAGTTATTGAATGCTGATAAGGCACCCAATATTAATAGCTTTGCTGTTGGCTCACACATTATTACTAGGCAATTGAGTGACCACGCAATAGCACTGACGACTAAGCACAAAGCCCATACAAAAATAGACCGTGGTGGTCGACATGTATTTGCGATTCCATGGCGAGGCTACTCTCTTGTTGGCACTAGTTACGATGAAATTATGAGGCCTAATGGTGATCTCTCGCTTCAAGCCGAGCACGTGGATCAGCTACTTGAGGCTATTAACGATGCGATGCCCAGTGCTCAGTTGACTCGCGACGACGTTATTTCTGGCTATAGCGGTCTTTATGACTACCGCACTAACAACATCAAGAGCACGGTCTATCAAGGGTCTGGTGAGTATCAAGTTATTGACCACCAAAGCGCCAATAGC
Source organism: Arenicella sp. (assembly GCA_023301745.1). Classification (GTDB taxonomy): domain Bacteria; phylum Pseudomonadota; class Gammaproteobacteria; order Arenicellales; family Arenicellaceae; genus Arenicella. The sequence goes on from JALZVW010000132.1 coordinate 15,273, forward strand.
GTTGATGGCTTGGTAACCGCGCTTGGCGCAAAATTCACCACCGGTCGTAAAGTGTCAGAATTGACAATGAAGTTGATTGGCAAAAAACTTAGCGGCCTTCAAGCCGGTTCCACCAAGCGCCGTGTAAAGCGTAAATTACACGGCAGCGACTATTCAAGTTTTAGCGAGCTTCAGCAGCTTAAACAAGCTCAATATAAGGGGCTATATACGCCTGACACGATTGATCATTTATTAATGTCTTACGGCAGTGATATTGATGCATTCATCAGTCGTATTAGCGATGAGCCAGCATTGAAGAACACCATCTGCTGTTCTCAGCCCGATATATTTGGGCAGGTGATTTGGGCCATAGAGCAAGAACAGGCGGTTGCATTAAGTGATGTGATTTATGGCCGCACGTCGTTAGGATTGCTGGGTATCAGCAAAGACGAACTGTCGAAAGTATGTGAGCTAATGGCTAAAAATTTAGAGTGGTCTAGTCAACAACAGGAACAGCAGTTTAATCAAACACGGTCGCGTTTAGAGAAAACACAAGCCGCAATTAACGGTGAGTGATGAGCAAGACTAATACCGTATTACACATTGCACCAACACCGTTCTTTGCTGACCGAGGGTGCCACATTCGTATTGAGGGTATGGCCAGTTGTTTGTCGCAATTAGGCTATGAAAATCTAGTTTGCACTTATCATCATGGGCGCGATATCGCTGGTGTAAAAACCTCGCGTATTTCGCCGATACATAACTATACCCAAACACAAGCTGGCCCAAGCAAGTATAAATTGTGGGCTGATTGGAAATTGTTATGGCTGGTTGTCCGCGAAATTCGACGAGTGAATCCGGCCGTCCTTCATGCTCATTTACATGAAGGTTTAATGATCGGCTTAATCGCTAAAACACTATTTTTCTGGAAACGCATTCCGCTGGTTGCTGATATGCAAGGCAGTTTAGTTGGTGAGCTAGAGAGTCATGGAAGCTTTAATAAAAAAGCGTGGTTGAAATGGCCAGTTAAAGCAATAGAAGCTGGTTTGATGTTCTTCGCTAAAACCATCGTGTGTTCATCGGCGCATTCGTTGGAGAAAATAAAAAATGAATTTAGGTTAAGTGATACAAAAATCAGCTTGGTCCAAGATGGCGCCAGAGCGGCGATGCCGCTGAGTGATGGCAACCGTCAGCACTTGATCGAAAAACTCGAACTTCCAAGCGATAAACAGGTGGTTGTTTACTCTGGGGCTTTACTCGACAGTAAGGGTTTAAAGGAACTCAAAAATTTAATCGCATTGTGTAAAGAAAATTCAATGCTCCACTTTCTTATCATTGGTTATCCAGTCGATAATTTAGCGCCTTATCTTGAGAGCGAAGATTTGAGTTCTATGTGCACCCTAACCGGTCAGGTGGCATTTGATGAATTACCAGACTTATTGCAACTCGCTGATATCGGCATCGATCCTAAGGTCGGTGATGCAGGTGAGGGCAGTGGCAAAATGCTTAATTACCTTGCTTGTGGCTTGCCAGTTTTGGCATTTAATAGTCAGAACAACCAGCAGTTTCTGCCTTCGGGAACATCACTGCCCAACACGGTGGCTGAAATGTTCGAAGAACTTCAGCGCTGTTTAGGCGATCAATTGTTATTGAAAAGCATGAGTGATTCTAATCGTGCTCATTTTCACCGTAATTTTTCTTGGAACCAAGCCTTGTCGCAATTGGCAAGCGTTTATAACAAGCTTTGAATTCGCGCGTTTAGACATTTGTTATTGCGGCTACCAAGGTTTATTATTTTGCATTGTTAGCGCTAGTACCGCCGCCGCTATGCTAACTGTATCAGGGTAAATCTGACCAACGAGACCGAGTATCATGAAGAAAATATCACAGTACTGTTTAGTGGGTGTCGTGCTCGCCTTTTTTAGTCTTAGTGTGTCGGCGATTACATTGTCAGAACTCACTAGCGCGAATCAAGCGCAAGACGGTTTCGTTGATATTCTTTACGATTCTGAGCACGATAAGCTCTATTTGAAAATAGATAATTTAAATCAAGAGTTTATCTACCAAACCAGTTTGCCGAGTGGTTTGGGGTCGAATGACGTCGGGCTGGACCGCGGGCAGTTAGGCAATACCAGTCTCGTTGTTTTTGAGCGCGCAGGAAATAAATTATTTCTGAAACAGAAGCCAACGGCTTATCGAGCAACAACCGACAACCTAAAAGAGTCTCAAGCCATTGACGAAGCGTTTGCGTCCTCGATTCTTTGGGGCTTCGCGATTGAAGACTCAGGTAGAAAAGGGAGTTCAGAGTGGGTGCTGGTTGATGCAAGTGAGTTCATACTGCAAGACATTCACGGTGTTGGCCGCGCGTTAACAGCGCAGAAGCAGGGCCAAGGTTACGCAGTAGACGCGTCGCGGTCAGCGATTGATTTAAGCCGAACTAAAGCTTTCCCCGATAATACCGAGCTTCAAGCAACGGTTACCTTAGTCGGTAATGAACCCGGTAAATTCGTTAAGCAAGCGGCGGTCAACCCGTATGCAATTACCTTGAAAATGCACCATAGTTTTGTGCGCCTACCAGACGGTGACTATCGACCTCGGCCTCATATTGCTAAAAGTGGTTACTGGGCGGTGAGTTATAAAGATTATGCGCAGCCAATCAACCAAAGTATTGATCGAAAAGTAATTGGCCGACATCGTCTTGAGAAAAAAGATCCTGCGGCGGTGATCAGTGAGGCAATTGAACCGATTATTTATTATATTGACCCCGGTGTGCCGGAGCCTGTTCGCTCAGCCCTGATTGATGGCGCTAGTTGGTGGAATGAGGGCTTTGAAGCGATTGGTTTTAAAGATGCTTTTCAGGTGAAAATATTACCTGACGGCGCTGACCCGATGGACGTGCGTTACAATGTGATTCAATGGGTGCATCGTTCAACTCGCGGTTGGTCTTATGGTTACGGCGTAACAGACCCTCGCACCGGCGAGATAATTAAGGGGCACGTGACCTTGGGGTCTTTGCGTGTTCGCCAAGATTATTTGATCGCTCAAGGCTTGATGGCGCCTTTCGGTGATAGCGAAAATGATCAACCGCTGATGGACTTAGCATTGGCCAGAATTAGACAGCTTTCTGCACATGAAGTTGGGCATACGATAGGGATCGCGCACAACTTTGCGGCCAGCAATTACGGGCGAGAGTCGGTGATGGATTACCCTCATCCTCAATTTGAGATTGATGCCAATAATCCTGAGAAAATTATCGCGCCAAATGCTTATAGCATTGGCTTAGGTTTGTGGGATAAAGCGGCCATTGCCTATGGTTACTCTGAATTTGCCGCATCGAAAGACGAGCGTTTAGAGTTAAACGCAATGATTGAGCAAAATGATAAAAATGGTTTGCTCTACATTAGCGATGCAGACTCTCGCTCAGTGGGCGACTCTCATGCTTACTCGAGCCTTTGGGATAACGGTGCAGATGCTGTAGCCGAATTAAAACAAATGATGTTGATACGTGAGGTGGCACTGAGCAATTTTGGCACCCATAATCTAAAGCACGGCCGAAACTGGTCTGAGCTTGAGGAAATATTGGTTCCTGTTTATTACTTTCATCGTTTTCAACTGCAAGCAGCCGCTAAGTGGCTGGGCGGCGTTGATTATGATTACTCCACCAAGGGAGAAGGTTCTAAGCGCTCACGCTTAGGCGTTATTTCTGGCGCAAAGCAACATTCGGCTCTTAAGGTGATTTTGGAAACATTGAGGCCTGAATTTTTAGAAATCGATTCAGAACTCGCTGAAGTTATACTTCCAAAGGCGAGCGGTAGTTCTCGCACTCGAGAATCCGTTAACGGAGAAACTGGGGCAACACTAGATCAATTGTTTTTGGCGTCGGCGTCAGCGCAGCATACCTTGAATTCAATTTTTCACCCTCAGCGTTTAGCGCGTTTGCTGCAACAAAATGCCGTCGATTCGAGTGTTCCTTCGATTGCCGATTTGGGTCAAACACTGCGAGAGTCAGTGGTCGATCAACGTTACTCAGGCTTACAAGCGAGGCTGCATCAATCAGTGGTTGATTTAATTTACTCTAACTACATCAATCTGCTCAACAGTAAAACGGCCTCTAAACTTGTTAAAGCTGAAATTTTGGCGTTGCTAGAAATAGAAAAAACGGCGCTATCAAAAAAGGCCACTAAGTTTGACAAAACCGACGGGTATCGAGGCTTCTATGCATATCAATTAGCGCGCTTGGAAAGCGCCAGCGTTAGCGAAAACGGTGAGCCGATAAGCTTGCCAATGATGCCACCAGGCTCGCCAATATAAAGTTGTAATCGCTAATCGAGCCTAAAGTCTATTATTAGGCTCGATTGACTGGCGAGATGCTTACTTTTTACCAAACTTAAATTTCAAACCTTTTAGTTTTTCGCCTACCTTCTCGCCAATTTCACCGTCGAGCTTTCCACCGATGGCTTCTTCAAGCTTTTCATTGATTTTTTCTTTGGCTTCGTCAAGAACTCTGTCTTTAGCCATTTTGGCGATTTCTTTTTTTAGATACGCTTTCACTTGTGACGATACATGCGAGGTTAGCTGTTCGACTACCTTGTCTGAAATTTCTGTCGCTGTACCGCTTAGGTTGTTGACTGTAAAGTCATCCATCACAAAACTGCGGTCGCCTAACTCTAGCTGTTGGTCGCCAATGCCGAGATCGCTGGTGATAAGGTTAATGGTCGCGCTTCTTAGAGCCAGCTGTTTAATTGTTATGACGGTATCATCGTCTTCTTCGGCGACCTCGTCTTCGTCTGCAGGCATATTTTCTAGCAGGTCTTGGAAGTTGTTCTTTTGGCCTTTTTGCTCAGCATTGATAACCGGCTTATTGATCTCTATTTTTTCAATGACTTGATTTCGGTAGTCAACGCTGGCACTAAATGAAGACACTTCAATTGCATTTTTAGCGCTGTAACCAGCGGGGTTTGCGATTGTGAAGTTTGTCAGTATGGCGCTTCCTTCTGACAAATTTGTTACAACCGACTCGACTCTGACCGGAGAGCCTAATGCGGCGCTGCCTTCTGTTTCAATGGCCTCTTTGACAATGCCGTCCATTTTGCCAACAAAAACAAACATGGCGACGCCAATTATTATGGCAAGTACTAGCAATGCGATTAAAATTTTCTTCATGATTGACCCTGATCCGTTAGTAGTAATTGTGGCTAAGTTATCAAAGCTACTCTCAGCACGCAAGTTCATGCGGCTTTAGCGGCCGCGCGACAAGGCTTGGACGCTTCTCACATTTTCCATCATCTTGCCTTCAACCTCGAGCGCGACTTTGTCGATGTTATCTTCCAATGTTGAGCGCTCAATAAAAATCGGATCACCAAAACCAACGTGAATAGTTGAGAATGGTTTCGGGAATCGGTGACCATCCCAGCTCTTTAGAACCCATTGGCGGCTTGCTTCAATATGCATCGGTATAATCGGCACCTTCCCTGACGCGGCAAACCATAAAGCACCGTGTTGCATTTTATACTTTGGTCCACGTGGCCCATCTAACGTTATCGCGATTGGCTTATGACTGTATATTAAGCGAAGAGCCGCGCGAACCGCTCTGGCTGAACCTGATGAGGTTGACCCGCGCATGCTTTTAATGCCAAATAAGTCGGCGAAGCGAGATACATATTCACCGTCGCGACTATCACTGATCATGACGGTTACATCGCCCCCGCGCATAACCCAGCCGGCAATGGTTGAGCAGTTATGCCACATACTTAATACAAACGAGCGGTTTGACTCTGATAAGTCATCATAAGCTGATTTATTATGCTCAACTACTCGGCAAGTTGCCGTTATCAAAACGATGATAAACTTCATCACGTAGGGGACAATAATGAATTTTAACTGCGTTCGCACACTACACCACTCGTTGGCCAAAAATGTTGATTGATTAGAAATTCAATCATACCTCACAATAGCGGATTTGACACAATCACTATATCACTTGAGATTAGACGAAAGCCCTATATACTATGGGCCTATCGCGTACCACCCCCATTAATTTCGGGGTAATTTTCGAGAAAACCGTTTTAACTTATGATGCCTTGCTGGCGGACATAGCGCTGCCTAATTGCGTCATAAACCGGTATTGTCAATCATTGTTATTATCAAGATAAATTATATCCAAATTGGAGTTTCAAATGGACGAAAGCACTATCAGCCAAAAATTGAGCGAATTAATCGCTACAAAAACAAAATTGAATGCCGATGACATTCGACCAGACCTGAATTTGGAAGACAGCGGTCTAGACTCGTTTGCTCGAATTGAGTTAATTTTAGTGATCGAAGAAACCTTTGATATTGAGTTGTCTGATGCTGAATCGGCAAACGTAGCGACCATTAACGATATCGTGACTCTTATTCAAGAGAAGACCGGCGCCTAACTATTATGACAAGCTCTACTCTGCTTGAAGTATTGAACCTGCATGCCAGCCATGCCTCTGAGAATAGTTCAATTGCGGCCACATTAAACTGCTGGAATGGTTCACAAAAAACATATTTTCCGGTTAGCTATCCAAGTTTAAGCAAGCGTGCGTTTGCTTTTGGTGCCGAGCTGATCGCGCAAAAAGAGTCGCATAATCGCTCTGGTGACAGCGCCGCGAGTATGGCTGGTAACGTCGTTATGATCGCCTGCCATTCGCCGTATGCGACATTAGTCGCGTTTTACGGCGCGATTTCGATTGGCGCTATTCCGATGATTTTTCCGATGCCGTTGTCATTGGGCAGTCATGAAGCCTTGTCTGAACGAATTAAGCACTGGGGTTTCGGTTTTGATGAACCCGCTATGCTGGTACTCGAAGAGGGCTTGACCGAGAAATTTCACGATGATATTCCCACAGAAATAAAGACCGTTAGATTGAGTGATGACCCGAGCGGTGATTGGCAAGAGCTTGAGTCACCTGCGGCTGATCATCAACCCGAGCCAGGCGATATCGCTTTTTTTCAAACCACTAGCTCGTCAACGGGAGACCACAAAGCGGTTTCTATTTCACATGGCAATATTATTGCCAATGTCTACGGCATTAAGAGTGCAGCCCAAATGGCTGATGACGAGCGCATGGCCACCTGGCTGCCGCTGTTTCACGATATGGGTTTAGTGGGGGCGGTGTTATTTAGCTTTTGCAATAACTACCCCTTGTTCATCATGACTCCAACCCAATTCGTTAAGCGGCCTGCATTATGGCTAAAGGCCATGCACCAGCATCAGTGCACTATTGCCACGGCACCGAATTTTGGATTTGATTACTGTTCGCGGCTAGTGTCGGAAAAAGACGTTGCCGAGTTAGATTTGAGCCACGTTAAGCACTTATTTATTGGTGCAGAACCGATCAGGGTATCCACCGTCCAAGCGTTTCTGGCTAAATTCAAACGGTGTGGTATTGACCCTATTGTTATTCGCCCGGCTTATGGTTTGGCTGAATCAACGATTATTACGAGTATCACGCCGCATAAGCAAGTCGCTGAGTTTATCTGTCTAGATGCTGATTCTATTGGTATTGGCGAACCAATAAAGGTGCTCGATCGAATGCGTTTCGACAATAATGAGGCCATGCTCGGCTACGACCCTAGTCAATCCATGGCAATTTGCACCGCCGGCAAGGCGATTGACGACATGTTGATAGAGATCGTCGATGAAAACGGTGACAATGTTAATGGCGAAGGTATCGCTGGAGAAATTGCTATAACCGGAACATCGGTTGCGATGGGATATGTTGCTGAGCGTAAAGACGGCTTGGTTGATCGTTTCCCCGACGGTCGCTTAAAGACCGGAGATATGGGTGCCATTGTTGATGGCCAATTGTACATTCTAGAGCGAATTAAGAACCTGATTATCCGTAATGGAGAAAATTATTTGGTGAGTGCTTTGGAAGAACAACTGGCTGAAATTTTAGATATATCGCATGAGCACATTGCGGTTTTTGAAACGGATATTCATAACCCTGGGAGTGATATTGTGGTACTTGTAGAGCGACATGCGCCGATCGAAGATCAAGATATCGATGCATTGTTAGTGGCTATGCCTAAGGAAGCGTTCCCGATTAACCGCATGCTGCTGTCTCGCTCGCGTGAAATCCCTAGAACGACCTCCGGCAAGAAACGGCATTTTTATTGTCGTAAGCTCTATAAAAATAATGAGATAAAATTCCAGCAAGACCTTGAAATTAGCCCTCAGCGAATTATGCAAGCGCTGAATCGTATTTCTGATCAAAATTAGTCTGTCTTGACCATGCAAACTGGTGAATCAAAAAGGGTATCTTCGCCAGATCTAAAACATTATTTAGGGCCTCGTTATTGGCCAACATGGCTTGGCTTAGCGGTGATGCGCGTGCTTTCAATGTTGCCTTTGCCCGTGTTAGCTATTTGCGGCTACGTTATTGGTTCGCTGTTTTATTTATTGCACGGAAGTCGCCGAAAAATTGCATTGAAAAATTTAACGGCATGCTTTCCAGATGAAAGCGAGAATGCCTTAAAAAAAATAAACTGGTTACACTATTGCATGCTTGGTCATTCAGTAATGACTACCTGTATGAATTGGTGGATAAGCCCCGCTCGTTTTGATCGCCTGGTCACGATTACGGGTCGAGAAGACTACGACCTAGCGATTGCTCAAGGGCGTAACATTGTACTCTTGGCACCACATTTTATGTCTCTTGAGGTGTCGGGTTTGGCGCTACAACGCGAGCGGTCAATGATTGGTGTTTACCAATACATGAAAAATGGCCTTATGAATACCGTTGCCTTGCGAGGTCGGCAACGTTTCTGTTCTGGCGGTTTAATGTTTGAGCGCAAGCAACCACTGCGCACGCTGTTAAGAGTACTGCGTAAAGGCCTTCCAATGTCCTATTCACCTGATCAAGATGCGGGTAGAAAAGGGGTGTTTGTTCCTTTCTATAATACGCTCGCGTCGACCACGCCAGCACTCGCTAAATTCGTATTGACTACCAATGCGGTGGTAATTCCTTGCCGCAACAGCATTCTCCCATGGGGCAAAGGTTATGTTGTTGAGCTTGGCCCTAGAATTGAAGGCTTGGCGAGTGGTGACGAACACAAAGATACCGCTGCGATGAACCGCGCGATAGAAGCGATGATTAACAAAGCGCCAGAGCAGTATCTATGGGTGCACAAGCGCTTTAAAACTAGGCCAGAGGGCGAAGCTAAATTCTATTAATTTAACGTCGCCTTAAGGCTCAACGAGATGCTTATAGCGATCACCTTTTAGAAACGCTTAGGGTTGTCGATCTTACGAAAGGTAATTCGATACAATTCTAAACCGCCGACTTCATACATATACGAACATAGACGCAGGTATTTTTCAAAACGCGCAACTTCTTCTTCGCCTTTAAGTTCAACACAACGCGCACGATTTTGGCGAATATTGTTGTACCAAGCACGTAATGTTCGGCGGTAATGTTCCGCGTCATTGCGCAAGGTCATTACATGAAACAGGTGTTCACAGCCTTTGGCAATCTCGGCTAAAAAGGGAGTATCTGTTTCTGGGAAAATTTCGGCTGCAAGAAACGGGTCAAAACTGCCCGGTAAGGCATTGCCGTAGGCAACAGTTTGCAGTGACATATGGCCTTTTGAGTCTAACCAACCATGGCATTTACGAAAAAACTCACGATAAAACTCGACCTTTTCTTCTGAGGTAGAGCCCAGCTTAGCGAAGTGTTCGAATGCACCAATTGAAATAATTGAATCGTATTTCGCGCTTGCGTCGTGGTCTTTCCAGCTTTCTAAGCGTGCTTCAACATTTGGGTGATTTAAACCGTTAATCCACGTTTCTTGGCTCTCACTTAATGTCAGGCCAACAACATTGTCGACCTTATAATGGTTAGCCAGAGGCATTAGTACGCTTGCCCAACCACAGCCAATATCCAATACGCTCTTGGCCTTGTCAGCTCGGGCTTGTTCGCAATGATAATGAATCTTTGCACGTTGGGCATCATCAAGGCTTTGATGTTCGTCATCGTCGTCCCATAATGCACTTGAATACGCCATGGTCTCTCCGAGCCATAACGAAAAATAGTCGTTGCCAGTGCCATAGTGATGTTCGATGGCTTCGGCTGAAGCTCCGTATTCTTCGCGTGTCTGATCAGTCATAATAAATTCCAATGAAGGTAGGTCTTTCAGGCGAATAAATGCAGACGCCTAATGTCGTTTAATTCTATAGACTAATTATGACCGAATTTTTGATAAAATAATTGCTTTGCGGGCGCTATTTTTACGAAAAGTGGCTAATGCTTTGCGATAGTGATTCGATATTGGCTATGCGATACGCTAGCTAGGCGCGGAGCTCTTCGTATAGGGGCATTCAAACTGGTGTAAGGTGCTTAGTGAATGTATTTGAGATCGTGCGACGTTTTTGGCATTCTGATCATCTTAAGCAAATGCACCTGCGATTTAAGCCTTATATTTTAAGCTTGCCATTTGGCTTTTTCATCCAGTATTAACCCGACAACACTAAGAGGCACTTTTGTGATATCTCTCCGTTTAAACTGTATTTCTCTGCTCGTTTCGAGTTCATTTTTGATTGCCCCTGTGGCCAACGCTGAAAACCGGTTTGAGCGCACGCCAGAGCAAATTAGCGCCCATTGTTCTGCCTACCTAGCGGCCTTTGAT
>JALZVW010000133.1 GCA_023301745.1 Arenicella sp.
ACGAGTTCTTGGCCGATGATGGTCTAGATGATGGTCTAGATGATGGTCTAGATGATGGTCTAGATGATGGTCTAGATGATGTTGGCGAGTTAGCTGACGATTCCGGGCTTGAAAGTGTCATTGAGGAAGCGGCCGGCGAGTTGGATGATGTGACTCCTGCGGTTGAAACTAAGGCTCCATTGGTAGTAGAAAGAGAGCAGTCTTTCATAGAAAAAGCAAAATCGTCTTTCTTCGAGGGTGGTCTTTGGAAGATTTTGGCGGGTTTAGGCGGCTTACTTGTGATCGGTGGAGGGCTGTTATTTATGCGTCGCCGTCAAGCTGATGAAGAGTTTGAAATTAGCATGTTGTCGATAGAAAGCAACTCTCATAGCGTTGGGCAGTCAAACAATACGGCATCAGCGTCAGTGTCCACTTCTCACACAGCATCGCTTGCGTCAGAAGCGGCTAATGCCGATAAGGAAACCTCATTCTTGACTGTATACAGTGATAGCGATGCTGTTGTTCAGGCCGATGAGGTCGATCCGGTTGCCGAAGCTGATGTCTATATCGCGTATGGTCGCGATGAGCAAGCTGAAGAAGTGTTGCTAGATGGTGTGGTTAGTCACCCTGATCGAGTTGATATTAAGCAAAAACTTTTAAGTCTTTATCATAAGCGTCAAAATGCCGAAGGTTTTGAGCGAATTGCTGAGGAACTTTACTCGCAACGTGCCGCCTTAACAGGTGATATCTGGCTACAGGTTTGTGAAATGGGTAAGGAAGTTGCCCCAAGTAACCCATTGTTCGAGCTCTCTGGTGAAGATTTACATACCGCTGAAGAAGCTGATTCAGAGCTTTTGTTGGAAGGAGGCGATATTTCTGAAGTGCCTTTAGAGCCCGCATCCATAGAATTTGAAGCGGTAGAAGACGCGCCGATAAACGATGCGCCTACCGAGGACGATAATGCGGATTTAGAGTTTGTTGTCGATGCTGTTGAAGATAATAATGATGACTTAGTTGATCATTTAGATCACTCGCTTGCTGACAAGCATGATGACATCGATGATGCGCTGACAATGCAAGATGAATCTGAACTAGTGGTTGATTCACTCAATTCCGATGAGTCGATTCAGCTTGTTAACTTTGATGATGGGCGAAGCCAAGTTAGTGAGCTCGACGAAGTCGAAATAGATGCCTTAGGGCTAGGAGACGGAGACGGGTCTATTGATTTATCTGGTCTTGAAAAAGCCGGCGACGTTGACTTGTCTTTGAATGATGATGATGGCGAACTATTAGATTTTAATCTCGAAGATGCTGACCTAGAGAATGCGGTTGGTGATGTTTCAGAGGTGAGTGACTTAGAAATTGACTCAGATTACGATGAAGCACGTACTCAATATGAGTTAGCGAAAGTGTTTGTGGACTTAGGCGATGAAGACGGAGCACGAAAAATTCTTGTCGAGCTGGTCGCTAATCAAGAAAACAGCGACGACGTTCTAAATGATGCTCAAGCATTATTAGATTCAATTAGTTCTTAAATTAGCTATATGGCACGCTGAGTTCTAATTACCTGACTCTGATAGTAGCCTTTTTGATCACAAGCCCAAGCTCGTAGGAGTTTGGGCTTGTTTTGTTTTAACTCACAACGAAACCGTTTTTTCTATGAGTATGTCTCAATTAATTCCAGATACGGGTAAGACCGCAACACGATATGCTGCTTGTGTGGAATACGATGGCACTCATTTTAGTGGTTGGCAGGCACAGAAACAGGATGTCAGGACGGTTCAAGAAGTTGTTGAAGCGGCACTTGGGCGAGTAGCCGATCACCATACTCCTATTGTCACGGCTGGCCGCACTGACCGTGCGGTTCATGCGACCCATCAAATTATTCATTTTGATTCAAATGCCGAGCGAACTGACTTCGCCTGGTGTCGGGGCACGAATCGGTTCTTGGATCATGACGTTCGCTTAACTTGGGTGACACCAGTAGAGCCGGAGTTTCATGCGAGATTTTCAGCATTAAGTCGATCTTATCGTTTTATCATTCACAATGCCCCGCTAAAGAGCGCTTTGTATCGTCACTATGCGACTCATGAGCCTCAGCCGTTAGATCCTGCTTTAATGGCACAAGCCGCTAAGGTATTGCTTGGTGAGCATGATTTTAGTTCATTCAGGGCCGCGGGTTGCCAAGCCAATTCACCTATCAGAACTATGCACAAATTAGATCTAGATTTCAGCGGAGAATGGATCTGGTTTGACATTACCGCCAATGCCTTTTTACAGCATATGGTGCGTAATATAGCCGGGGCTCTAATCGAAGTAGGAAGTGGCAAGCGCAGTGTTGAATGGTTAGCTGGCGTACTCGAGGCAAAAGACCGCACTAAGGCTGGTATTACGGCGCCACCAAATGGTTTATATTTGGCGGGGGTAGATTACCCAGCCGAGTATCCTTTACCGAGTAATTATAAGAAAACTGCTTTCTGGGGGGCTTAATAGCCGCTGTAGGGATGGTTCTCGAATAGGAAAATAATTCTAAAACGGGTTGAGCGAAACATGTTTCGCTAATTTATTAATATAACGATGTCT
>JALZVW010000134.1 GCA_023301745.1 Arenicella sp.
CATCGCTCATTTTATCTCTCCTATAACCTAATGTTTAACTGTTTCATAGATTCGATATCGATCAAAGTGGTTTTTTTCGCACCGCCCATCCGCTACCCTAGAATTTGCTCCTGCAATTCTAGGATACCGCCCATCCGCTACCCTAGAATTTGCTCCTGCAATTCTAGGATACCGCCCATCCATGGGCGTAAAAAAGCCCCGGTCAGTTTCCTGACCGGGGCTTTTGTCTTAGCTAGAAAGCTTAATGTTAAGCAGATTGCTTACATCATGCCGCCCATGCCACCCATGCCGCCCATATCAGGCATACCGCCGCCTGCAGGTGCGTCTTGTGGTGAATCAGTAATCATCGCTTCAGTAGTAATGATCATGCTCGCAATTGATGCCGCGTGCTGCAATGCAGTACGTGTTACCAATGTTGGGTCAAGAATACCCATTTCGATCATATCGCCATATTCGCCAGTACCAGCGTTATAGCCGAAAGTACCTTTGTTGTTGCGAACTTCGTTCAATACAACAGAAGCATCATCACCACCGTTATCTACGATTTGACGTAGCGGAGACTCTAGTGCTTTCAAAATCGCTTTAACACCAGCGTCTTGATCAGCATTATCGCCTTTAACTTTTGCAACGGCTTCTAGAGTACGAACCAAAGCAACACCGCCGCCAGGTACTACGCCTTCTTCAACCGCTGCGCGAGTTGCGTGCAACGCATCTTCAACGCGTGCTTTCTTCTCTTTCATTTCAACTTCAGTCGCGGCACCAACTTTGATCAATGCAACGCCGCCAGCTAATTTAGCGACACGTTCTTGCATTTTCTCACGGTCGTAATCAGAAGAAGATTCTTCGATTTGTGCGCGAATTTGGTTAACACGGTCAGAGATTTGAGCCGCATCGCCCATGCCATCAATAATTGTGCTGTTCTCTTTAGATACTTGAATACGCTTAGCTGAACCAAGGTCTTCTAAAGTGATGCTTTCAAGGCTCATGCCGATCTCTTCAGAAACAACTTTACCACCCGTCAACACAGCAAGGTCTTCTAACATCGCTTTACGACGATCGCCAAAACCAGGTGCTTTAACCGCACATACTTTTACGATGCCGCGAATGTTGTTCACTACAAGAGTGGCTAGCGCTTCGCCTTCAACGTCTTCAGCAACAATTAGAAGTGGGCGACCAGCTTTGGCAACCGCTTCTAGCGTTGGTAGTAAGTCACGGATGTTTGAGATTTTCTTGTCATGCAATAAAACAAGTGGGCTCTCAAGATCAGCGATCATCGTGTCTTGCTTGTTCGCGAAGTAAGGCGACAAGTAACCACGATCAAATTGCATACCTTCTACAACTTCAAGTTCGTTTTCAAGAGATTGGCCTTCTTCAACCGTGATAACGCCTTCTTTGCCAACTTTGTCCATCGCTTCAGCGATGATGTTGCCAACAGACTCATCAGAGTTTGCCGATACCGTACCTACTTGAGCGATTTCTTTAGCGTCTTCACAAGGCTTAGAAAGCGTTTTCAATTCGGCAACCGCCGCAATAACCGCTTTGTCGATACCACGCTTAAGGTCCATTGGGTTCATGCCAGCGGCAACCGCTTTCAAACCTTCTTTAACCATTGATTGCGCTAAAACAGTCGCAGTCGTTGTTCCGTCACCGGCTACGTCGTTAGTTTTTGAAGCCACTTCTTTCACAAGCTGTGCGCCCATGTTTTCGAAGTTGTCTTCTAGCTCAATTTCTTTTGCAACAGATACACCGTCTTTAGTCACGGTTGGCGCGCCAAAGGCTTTGTCTAATACTACGTTACGACCTTTAGGGCCTAGAGTTACTTTAACGGCATCTGCCAAAATGTTAACGCCGGCCAAAATTTTGGTACGCGCGTCATCACCGAATTTTACGTCTTTTGCTGACATGATAAATTCCTATATAATTTGTTAATTCAATAGATCAATAGAGATCTAAGGCTTAAGATTTTGTTTTCAATCGATGTGAGAAAAAGCGCAGGAAGGGCGTGTACTTGTTGTACGTAACCGACTGAGTATTTTCTTCAACCAAGAGTGAAGGAAAAAGCTTAGGCCGATTTATTCGACAACGCCAACGATGTCGTCTTCGCGCATAACCAAAAGGTCTTCGCCGTCGACTTTCACTTCAGTGCCAGCGTATTTTCCGAAAAGAACTTTGTCGCCAACCTTAACATCTAAGGCTCGAACGTCACCGCTCTCTAAAATTTTACCGTTGCCTGCAGCGATGATCTCGCCTTCAGATGGTTTCTCTTTTGCTGACTCAGTTAGGATGATGCCGCCAGCTGAAGTTGCTTCTTCTTCGTTACGACGAACGAGAACGCGGTCGTGAAGTGGACGAATAGCCATTCGTTGTGCCTCTAAAAAATAGGTTAGTTAATATTAAGGTCTATCTAGAGTGCTTTAGCACTCTATGACAGGGAGTGCTAATAATATGGGCGATGCCAATAAAGTCAATACTTTGAAGTGACTTTATTTGTGCTCATCAGAATCGACGGTGTACTCGCCTTCAATAACCTCACCCTTTAGAGTATGCGGGTTCACTGCCGAAGCAGACCCCGTATAGGCCGTGGCCATTGGTCCTTTTAATAGGTTTTTGCCGGCCCATGCTATAAAAGCTTGGCGAATCGGTGGAATAAGAATAGCAAAACCGAGCGCATCGGTAATAAAACCCGGCGTCATTAACACCGCACCGGCAAACAAAAGAGCAACACCTTCGGCTATTTGCATTGCCGGAACACGCCCGGCGTTGGTCTCTTCTTGCAGCTTGCTTAGGGTAGCAAAGCCTTGCTGGCGCACTAAATAGGCGCCAAGCACAGCAGTCAAAATCACAAACACAATGGTATTAAGCGGGCCAATAGCACCACCAACACGAATGAGTACGCTAATTTCTGCGACTGGGATCGCAATGAATAGAAAAACAAGTAAGAAAAATGGCATAGCTTTCTGATAGGGCCGTTTTTTAAGTTTTCAAGAACGGCTCGTCGTTAAAGCACAGATTCTGACAAGGCTAACGCTTGCCGCATTGCCAACAAATATCAAAATTGATCGGGTTCGACTCGTGACAGTTTGAGCATGACCAATCTGGGCCGGTTGCGATGTCGCGCTGTATATCAGAGATCAGCTTTATTGCGCGCTCAGAATCGTTCGCGCTAACCCACACTTCAGGCCAAACACTGGTGAATGGCACCTCGCCCATCAAGCTAGAGCTATGGTGGTTGCGCAGCTCACTGGAAATATCATGTTGCTCCAAAAAACTGCGCATTAAGCCGACTTCAACGATGTTGTCGGCACTAAAAACCTTATTCAAAGAATGTACTCCTGTTCAAGCCATAGAGCCCGCCAACGTTATTTATTTGCCGACACGGAGCTTAACAACCTTGCGGTACCAATTATTCACATACTTATCGGCTTTCTCGCCGGCGTTAAAACGATAGTGATTACCATTGATGACAATCGTCACCTCAGTTCCTGGCTGGGTTTTACCGATTTCCATTGCCAGTGTTCCGTTATGGCAAATTCGGCCGGTCGAGACCTTACCATTTAAACGGTAGAGGTCTTTTTTACCAAGAAAACGCACACTGCCATTACCGCCGCGGGCGTAGGCTTTGAAATTAAAACACGCCGATCGTATAGCTCTATTGTCAGAGCTAGGTGATGATTTAACGCTGTCATCATAATAGGGGTCTGAGGACGACGCCAATGCGGCCATTTTGCGATCAATGCTATAGCGTTGCTGTCGGCCATCACCACCAATAAAGGTAACGTCATTAGCGAACAAGTCGATTCGTACTCTCTCTCTGGTATAGCTATCTTCTAGATACACAGAGTCTCTGTCGCGACGAACTTCTTGAAACTGCTGAGAACGACCACGCGTGCGAGTCATGCTCCATTGCTGCTTTGAAACTTGTTGCAACGAGGCACCATCAAATACTACGTGTGCAATATTCTTGGCAGTAACGTTAACTTGATTTAGACCATAATTGTTAACGCGTCGATTGTCGCGACTACGATTATCATAATTACGCCCGTCATACGCTTGATCGTCGCGGCGATCATCACGAGCATTATTATAAGAGCCGGTGTCGGTCACGCTAATAGAACTGGCTTCGTCATTCCACTGCTTATCAAAGCATCGTATATCACTATTTATCCGCGCATAAGAACCACGATAATTATCATCTCGGTAGATTACGGCTTCACTGCCTCGTGGCACGCGTATTGACGACATACTGTCATTGCCAAAACCAACGTCTTGCAAACTTCGATACTTACCTGGCCTCAAGGTTCGACTCTTACCTTTAAAGTCGCAATGCTCATAAACCGTTACGCCATCGGCATAATCATTAGATGCTCTATAATTACCTTGCGCGATAACCGTGTTAGAAAACACGATTGCTGACGCAAAGATTGCAAGTGTTGGTCGTAATTTCAATTTCATACTAGCCCCCATTTGGACATCTTAAGGTTTGTTTGACGCTAAACAGTGTATCAGCACAGAACGGCGCTCTGCAAAGATGAAAATAGTCGCCATCAAGTGCTTATTTTTGAGCCTTAAAACAGTTAGTTAGTCGTTTCGACTTCACTGCTTGCCCTGCGCAAGACACCGAACTCACTGATGAACTCTTGTTCAGCATTAGTTTCGCATTCAAATATAGCAATGTTAGTATTAACATTAGCTGAACCACTGATTCGTTTTGTTGTTCACTTAACTTCGAAAGCTCGAGTTAACTCGAGTTTCATTTACATAAATCACAATGCATTAGAGCCATCATGAGCCGTTTTTGGTCAAATATAGTCAGCCAACTCACCCCCTATACTCCGGGCGAGCAACCGCAAATAGATAATCTCATTAAGTTAAATACCAATGAGAATCCCTATGGCCCGTCTCCGAAGGTTATTAAAGCCATTGCTGAGTCCAATAATGAGAGTTTGCGCAAGTACCCCGACCCGAATGCCGATACACTCAAAACAACCATCGCTAGACACTTTGAACTTGACGACAACATGGTATTTGTCGGCAACAGCTCTGATGAAGTACTCGCGCATGTGTTTCGCGGCTTACTCAAGCACGACAAGCCCTTACTATTTCCAGATATCACCTATAGTTTCTACCCAGTTTACTGCAAATTGTTTGATATTGAATTCAATCAAATTCCGTTGCGCGACGACTTCACCCTAAATATTGATGACTACCAAGCCAGCAACGGCGGCATTATTTTTGCGAATCCAAATGCACCGACCGGCATGGCTCTTTCGATCGAAAAGGTAGAAATTTTACTGCAGCGTAATCCAAACTCGGTGATCGTGGTCGATGAAGCCTATGTGGACTTTGCTAACGACAGCGCCGTGCGGTTAGTGAAAAAATACACCAATCTTTTAGTCACTCAAACGCTGTCTAAATCGCGTTCGCTGGCCGGCCTTAGAGTCGGTTTTGCACTAGGGCATGCGGAGTTAATCGAGGGCCTAGAACGCGTTAAGAATAGTTTTCACCCCTATGCCTTAGATTCACTCGCTATTGCGGGGGCTCAGGCCGCATTTGCAGACAATGCCTATCTCGAACAAACCTGCGCCAAGGTTAACAGCACACGCGAGCGCACAACCCAGGCGCTCAAGGCGCTCAGGTTTGAGGTCTTGCCGTCGAGTGCAAATTTTGTGTTTGCTCGGCATGTCTCGCACAATGCCGAGAAGTTATTTCTGTCGTTACGCGAACGAGGCATTGTTGTCAGGTACTTTGACAAACCTCGTATAAGTGAGTTCTTACGAATCAGTATTGGAACCAACGATGAAATGAATGCCTTGATTGAAGCACTTACTGACATCATCGCCAGCAATTCGTAACTTAACTAAACACCATTTCGTCATCATCAACACTGGTCAGGCGAAGCGTCAGGCTATCAAGAATAAAATTCTGATTCAACCGCCAAGGCTTGCTTGTAGACTGCTTGGGCAGCGTGCCTAAGGAACGTTGCACATAGCCTGACGTGAGGTCAATCAAATCAATGTCTTCTAAGTCGCTAGCCACCGTGGGCCGCGCTTGTTTATAGCCCTTTTTATCCATGTAAGTGATCATGCGGCTGGCGTAGCGATGGCTTAAATCAACTTTTAAGGTCCATGATGCATTGGTGTAACCAACCGCCAAAAAGGTATTGGGCACACCGCTGATCATCATACCTTTGTAGGCATAGCTCTGATTTGCAAGCAATGACTCACCATCAATGATGAAATCAATGCCACCAAAAAATTGCATTTTTAGTCCGGTAGCCGTAACGATCACATCGGCCGGCAAATGTTTACCCGATTTGAGTAAAACGCCATTGGCGTTAAAACTCTCAATCAGATCAGTTTCCACACTCGCCTTATCGGCTTTCATCGCTTCAAAGAAATCGCCATCTGGGCAAAGGCACACTCGTTGATCCCACGGCTTATAGTTTGGGGTAAAGTGCTTCGCGTCAAATTTACTACCTAGTGCAGTTTGAATCTCTTCAATAATTTTAGTCTTTGCGCGCTCGGGCCAGGTCTGGCAATACCAGTAGAGCAACATATTAGAGAGTATGAACCACCAACGAGCCGCCCAACGCCCAAACCATTTGGCTAAATTATTAGCGACCGGATCGATCGCCGGCTTTGAACCCATATAAGTAGGGGATCGTTGCAGCATGGTAACGTGCTTAGCGTTCTTCGCCATGTTCGGTACAAGGGTAATGGCTGTTGCACCACTGCCGATAATGACAACATTCTTATCGGTGTAGTCAGCGTTATTAGGCCAAAATTGCGGGTGTAATACGTCTCCTTTAAATTGCTCAATACCCTCTAATGGCGCCACGTATGCCTGATCATAATTATAGTAGCCAGCACACATATAAATATAGCTGCAGGTGAATGCCTCACCATCGCTGGATTCTAGTGACCATAACGATTGATCAGAAGACCAACTGGCTTTTACAATATGCACGCCATATTGAATGTGCTTATCGATACCATACTCGAGAACGGTGTCAGTCAAGTAATCGACGATTTTAGCTTTCTCGGCAATCGATGACTTGTCGCCCCAAGGACGAAACGAAAAGCCAAAGGTGTACATATCAGAGTCAGACCGAATACCCGGATAATTAAACAAATCCCAAGTTCCACCTAAGGCCTGGCGGCGTTCTAAAATTTTATAGGTTTTCCCCTCATTGTATTTCTGTAAATGATAAGCCGCGCTGATGCCCGAAATACCCGCACCAATGATGATAGCGTCGTGATGTGAAGTCGTCATTTTAACAGTCCTAATTGCCAGCAAAGTATGGCGCTAATCTTTCTTTCCATTGCTCGACTAATGCTGAGTCATCGTGGTCCCAGGGGTGAAAACCTTTATTGAGGAACTGTTTGTAAAGACCTTTCATGTCGCTGATCATTCCCCCCTTTCCATACAGGTTATCCCAGAGCCCCTTGCGTTCTTTCCAAGTCACCTTATGATCGAGCTTTTTTAGCAAATAGCGACTCGACATCCACGTGCTGTATGGAAACTCAAAGCGGGTAAAGGTCTTATATTCCTTATGCAGCAATTTGATGTCTCCAACACACTCTTGATATACATCAAAGGCTACCGACTTATGCTCTATTTCTTCAATAGCATGCCATAAAAATAAATTTCGAAATGATTCTGGGAAATGTGCCATATGCTCAGGGTGGCTTAATGCATGATTCGCCATTACCGCGGTAACGTGTTCCGCGCATACAGTTCTTGCGAGCCGTTTTTCAGGCGACCACGTATGCTCGCGTTTTTTCAATTCATCTTTAAAAAACAAATTTAACCGTTCAGTTTGATAACCTAAACTGTCAAACATTTTATTGACCCTGCGGTGTTGCAATGAATGATGGGCTTCTTGTTGTGCAAAGTCGCGAACTTCGGCTTTAAGCTTTGGATCATTGATCTCGCTTTCAAATATCATTACCGATTTAATAAATTCAGCCTCTCCAGCAGGGAAGCTCGCCGACAACGCTACCCACATAGCGCTTATGCAGCTATTGTTGTCGTAATAAATCGGCCCATCGAAGTCGCTAAAGTCGAATGTCACTTTCCGCGGAACAATCTCGATCTTTGAACGTGACTGTCGAGGCACAGAGTGCTTATTGAGGTTAAACGAATCACTTAATACAGGGCTATTAATAGTAGGCATTTGCTAAACATCATATTGATCATTCAAAATAGATTGTTGTTTACAGTTCTGTAAACTAGAATGGTTCACTGTAAATTCTATTTACAATTCTGTCAACAAAGACAGTTACCGATTTCATTCATGGTAATACTTGTGAACATCGCATCACATAACCATAGAGAACAAATATGGCTCGAAAAACGCATAGCTCGCCTGAACAGGCACAAAACGCCATTCTCGATGCGGCCGAGAAACTGATGCTAGAGGTCGGTCCAGCGGGTTTACGAATCAGCGCAGTGGCGAAGAAGGCCGGCATGGCGCACCCAAACATCATTCACCACTTTGGCTCTAGAGATGGCTTAATAAACGCACTCGCTGAGCGCGTCGGCCAGCGTGCTACCGAACGAATAAGCGCGGCGATCAAACACGCAACACAGGCCGCACCTGAAGACCGGGTTGCGGCCATGACGCATGTGTTAGACACGGCCTACCCAGGCGACGAAGGCAAGGCCGCCGTTTGGCTACACTTAAGCGGTGCCAAAAGTTCATTGAAAGACAATATGGAGCTAATCGTGCAATTGTCGCATAGCTTTCGCCAATCAATGGATGTCGATGCCAACCTCGACAATACCAACCGACTGGTTATGCTGGTCACGCTCGCACTGGTTGGCGAGGTGGTCTCGGGTCAAGGCATAAAGGGGGCGCTCGGCTTTGGTGATGACGATAATAGCCGGCCGCATTTTCGCCGGTGGCTCACCGAAATATTACTCAACCTCTCTGACGAGCAACTAAATACAAGTCTAAGCGACAGCAGATAATACTATGGATAAATTCAAAAATGCAGGCGCCGTAATAACTGGCGCAGGAAGTGGCATTGGCCGTCAGTTAGCCTTAAAGCTTGCAAGCCTTGGCGCGTCACTCGCGATTTCAGATATTGACCAAGACGGTTTAGACCAAACCGAGAAGTTAATTCGCGACCTGAACAGTGACGCAAAGGTCGTTGCGACCTCATTAGATGTGTCAAACCGAGAAGCCGTATTCGCTTATGCAGAGCAAACAAAAAACGACTTAGGCACGGTCAATCTAGTCATTAACAATGCCGGGGTGGCCCTGTCGTCAGGCACATTGATCGAAACCTCGGTTGATGACTTTGAATGGTTGATGAGCATCAATTTTTCGGGGGTGTTATATGGAACCAAAGCGTTTCTACCGATACTAGACAACGCGAGTTGGGGTCACATCGTCAATATTTCAAGTTTATTTGGCTTCATCGGCGTGGCCGAACAGTCAGCTTACAACGCCAGCAAGTTTGCTGTTCGAGGTATGACAGAAGCACTTCGACAAGAACTCGAGTTGGCTAATAGCCACATCAGTTGCACCTCGGTACACCCAGGTGGTATCAAAACCTCAATTGCCGCCAATGCCCGTGTAGCCAAGGAACTGACCGAAGACGATACCAAGCTCAGAGAAGGTTTTGAAGCATTCGCCATGACAACAGCAGAATCGGCCGCTGAACAAATACTGGCCGCGGTATTAAAAGATAGACGTCGCTTAGTTCTCGGCATGGATGCTAAATTTATCGACTGGGTGCAACGCCATTTTCCGAATCATTATCAAAAAGTGATGCAATGGTTTATCACCCGAGCTTTAGCAAAAATGTAAGTCTGAAAATCGGCCTAAAAATAGTCTGGCTGATTACCCGGCTTCCATTTAATGCTGCAGCCGATGCTCGGCACCTGAAGCCCACTCACTGGATTCTCTAGACAGACGGCATTAATCGCCGCCGATAAGTCATCGCCGGTGACGGCGGCAGAACCACCCGGCCTAGCCGCATCCATCTGGCCTCGGTACGCCAAGCGATGATTGGCATCGAACACAAAGAAATCGGGTGTGCACGCCGCTGAGTAAGCTTGCGCGACGGCTTGGCTTTCATCGTATAAATAGGGGAAATTGAAACCATACTGATTTGCAAAACGGCGCATCTCATCAGGGCCATCTTGTGGATAACGAAGTGCGTCATTAGCGCTGATAGCAACAACTCCAAAACCTTTCTCAACGGCGGCGTTGGCAACGCCGGCCATGCGCTTGGCAATATGAATAACGTAAGGACAATGATTACAAATAAACATCACTAGCAATGGCGTGGCATGCATGTCATTCAAAGACACCAATCTGCCGAGCTCTCGAGTATCGGGCAAATTAAAGTTCGGTGCCACGGAGCCCAGGGCTTGCATTGTTGATTTTACTGCGACCATTTACGAATTCACTCTATTAAGTATTTTTTCAGTGATTTTATCGGCATTTTCACGGCTGAGACTTCGCGTCTCGATCTCCTTGAGATAGGCGTGTTCAGATTCAGTTAAAACTTGCATTGGCCACTCAAGCAATTCGTGTAAATTTGCTAACATGCGCAAACTCAAACCCCAAAGAATTTGATCTTTTGCCTCGTCAATCATCACCGCGGGCATGCTTTGTGCAGGGTCCTTGGGGTGTTTATAATCAAAGGCATTGGCTCGGTTGTCCAGAGCACTGAGGGGCAGCCAAACCATGTCGGCTACTTCGTAATTTGCGCTTAGCTCAATTTCTCGCTGCGGCTTAAAGACAAAGCATGCAATATGCACACTAAACACGCCGTCTACTTTTAAACCATAGAGGTCGTCGAGCCGGCCAATAAAATCGTCTTCGTGCAGCTCCACACCAACTTCTTCGAATGTCTCTCTAATTGCGGTAGCTTTAGCATTAACATCTTGCTGATCTATTTTCCCACCTGGGAACGACATCTGGCCAGACCAAGGGTCACGCTCATGTTTCGCTCGTTGCATCATTAACAACTCAGTGCCGTGGAGACCATCGCGCAAAATGATTGATACCGCCGCTTTGAGAATACTCGCTTCAGGCCGCATTCGCGGCTGGTAATCACGAATACGTTGAATTTCAGACGCACTGATTAACATAAAAGCGATTTTTCATAGGTTGTCATCGATTCAATTATGCCCGAAGCCATCGAAGTGTTCTAGAATACATACATAGCAACTCGTTAATATTCTTCCATGAACTCATTAGTAAACTCCGTCGCAGCCGCTACCTCCAGTATCGAAACAAAATACGCAGGCGTCATTGACCGCGCGATTGTGCTGGGCAGTGGCTTATCAGATCTATCGCTCGATGGCTTCGAGACCATCGTTAAAATAGACTACATGGATATTAGTGGCCTGCCTAGAGCAACTGCGCCAAGCCATAAAGGGGAGATCAATATTGTTAGTAACGGCGTAAACGTTATCGCTCTTTGCGCCGGCCGACACCATCTGTACGAAGGTTATAGCGCGCAACAGGTCACAACACTGATCTATACCTTGAGCCAACTTGGCAGCAAAGAATTAATCATTACCAATGCGGCAGGGGCACTAAACCCTGACTTCAAACCAGGCGACGTGATGCTGATTGAAGATCATATTAATTTCACCGGCCACAACCCGGTGCAAGGACAAGACCAGCGCTTTGGTGTGTTATTCCCAGACATGTCACAAGCCTACAGCTCTGAACACATTGCGCAAGCACAAGCCGCCGCAATTAAGCATCAAGTCAGGTTTCACAAAGGTGTTTACATCGGCGTATTAGGCCCATCACTAGAAACCTCAGCCGAACGTCGCATGATGCGCGGCTTTGGCGCTGATGCGGTCGGCATGTCAACCGTATTGGAAAGCATCGCAGCGAATCACTGCGGTATGCAGGTACTAGGCTTGTCAGCCATTACTAACTTAGCGCTAGGCAATAAAGATCAACAACCAGACACGATAGAAGAAGTACTAGAAAATGCGGCCATTGCAGGGCATGGAATGACGAAGATTTTAAATGAAATTTTGGCCAACGAGTAACGTTCAAAAAACATTCAGCACCGAAAATACCCGAACTAGCGCTGGTAAGTCACTTAAATAAGCACGCTACCAACTAAGATCAGTGCCTAATAAAAAGCCAGAGCTCGAGCCTAACTCTTCAATAATTGGATCTGCGATATCCAAGCTAAATACTCGATAGCCAGCTTTCAATGACCACGAGGGCAGGGGCTTATACAACAACCCTGCTTCAATTTCGTAGCCCGTCGCGTCAGTGCTTTTAATATCATCTTCGAGTTCAGGAAAATACGAAGTCAGCCCGTAAACTTGAAAGCCACTGAGCACATCATAACGCCCATTTACAGACACCTTAGGACCACTAACGTCTAACTGAGAATCGATATCAAGTTCTTGCCAACCCAAACCTAATTCCAGGTTTGACTTATTTTGACTGCCGAGCAGTCTATGCTTAACGTCAAAGTTGAAGTACGTACTGTCTTTGGGTAAACCAAAAACATCTTGGTTATCATTTTGCAACAGTTTGGCACTAACGCCCCAATTGTTGGTCCATATTTCACTCTTGCCTAAAAACGAATCATATTCGCCATCGCCAAATACGGACACATTGACATCGTCAGATAGCCACATCAAGTTGGGTTTGGGAGACAAAGGGTCTTCTTCAATTTGAGCGCTAGCCGTAGAGCCAACGAAGAAAACGGATATCAGTAAAACACTAAACACACAAAGAGCACGCGCCAGTTTCTGCAGGCGAGCGCTTAGCTCACCGCGTGGCATTGTTATTTTAAACAACGCCCCTTTTATAAAATTCCTTTTTACACTGGAGCGACTTTGCCCCTTTTTATTTACGATCTTCATTGGACCAATTTAGTTTAATTATTCTCTCTATAAACAAGCGCGACAATTAATGTGCTTATACCACTTGTTCTGCTAACCTCTTGTTTTAGCTTTTATTAGAAACGTAACTAAGAAGCCTAGCTCTCTTTTTATATTTATTAGTATAGACCTAAATTATGTCGATTTTGTGGCGAATTTAGGGCTAAACAGCAGATTTAATGTTTAAAATCGACTATTTAACACAAATTTTGATATGACTACCCGACCTGAACGCGTTCGAATCGATAAATGGCTCTGGGCCGCTCGATTCTACAAAACGAGACAACTGGCTATTAAATCACTAAAAAATAACCAAATAAATCTATTAAAACAGGCCTTAAAGCCGGCAACCAATATCAAAATTGGCGACATTCTGACGATAAAACGAGGAATCCATCAAGTCGAAGTGGAAATACTCGGCCTGAGCGAAAAGCGAGGATCTGCGACCATCGCTCAAAGCCTCTACCGAGAGACCGCGGCCAGTATCGCCAGTAACAAGTCACTCAAAGCACAATTGGCGGCCCAACCTAAAATTGAGATTGACCGTCGTAAACCAGACAAACGCGGAATTAGATCACACCGCGCGGTCAAACGCGGAGAATAGCGTTTGGCCGGCCGTCGCACTGAAATTAGCCTAGGGCTAATTGATCTTATCGGTCTTGCATCTCCGACATTGCAGCGTCAATTTCGTTTCTCAGTTGCGCATAACTCTTAGCAACAGGGAACTGTGGGAACTCATCGATTACATTTTGTGGCGGGCAAAATAAAATGCCCTGCTCGGCTTCACCCAACATAGTAGTGTCATTATACGAGTCACCCGCGGCGACCACATTAAAGTTCAATTCATGTAAGCGTTTTACTGTTTCACGCTTATGATCTGGCTTGCGCAGCTTATAATTATTGATTCTACCTTGCTCATCAATCACCAGTTCATGGCAAAAGATAGTCGGCCAATCGAGTTGGCGCATCATCGGTTCGGCGAACTCTTGAAAGGTGTCAGACAAAATAATTAATTGGTAATCGGCGCGCAATTGATCACTAAATTCTTTAGCGCCCTCGAGAGGCGATAAGGTGTCGATCACCTTCTGAATGTCTTGAATACGGAAATCATGCTTTTTGCATAAATCTAAGCGAAAACGCATGAGTTCGTCGTAATCAGGAATATCTCGGGTAGTCGCCTGGAGCTCTTCAACACCGACTTTCTCAGCAAAGTTGATCCATATTTCAGGAATTAATACGCCTTCTAGGTCTAAGCAAACAATATTCATTTTAAAACACGAGTCTAAATTTAAAACCTCGCTTTGGGTGGCAAGGCTTATTTATACCTGCGAAAATCTTTTCAAAGACAATTCACTCAAAAGCCAATCATCGCAAGCGCGTACATGAGCGGACCATAAAGGCTAAACCCATTCGTTTCAAGCGCTTTTAACCACATGCTGAACGTGACAGAATCCGCGCATGAAACACATTCCACTCAGCCTTTACATCCACGTACCGTGGTGCGAGAAAAAATGCCCTTACTGTGACTTTAACTCGCACATGGCTCGCGCAACGGTAAACGAGCAAGGCTACGTTGATCAACTACTCAATGACCTCGACAACGATATCGCCAAATTTGGTAATGTTATTACTGAGCGTGACATCCAAACTATCTTTATCGGCGGCGGCACGCCCTCGCTATTTAATGCCGAGAGTTATCACAGTCTGTTTGATGGTTTGAGAGAGCGCTTAAACTTTAGCCCAAAGATTGAAGTTACCCTCGAAGCAAACCCAGGCAGCAGCGAAGCCGAGAAGTTCAAAGGTTTTCGACAAGCCGGCATCAACCGGCTTTCGATTGGTGTTCAAAGTTTCGATCAAAGCCATTTGCAATCACTAGGCCGAGTGCATAATTCGCAAGAGGCACTTAATGCGGCGAACTTTGCACGCCAAGGCGGCTTTGACAATTTTAATTTAGACCTAATGTTTGGTCTACCGTCACAAACTCTTGAGCAAAGCTTAAGTGACCTTAAACAGGCAATTGACTTATCACCAACTCACCTATCTTGTTATCAACTCACCATTGAGCCGAATACTCTATTTCACCACAACCCACCCATAACGCCTGACGATGAACTGCTCTGGGACATGCAAGAGCAACTTCAAGAAGTACTTGCCGAGCATGGTTATTGCCAATACGAAGTATCAGCCTATTCGCAGACTAGCAAGCGCTGCCAGCACAATATTAACTACTGGCAGTTTGGCGATTACATCGGCATTGGTGCCGGCGCTCATGGCAAGCTAACAATGGCCGATCATCGTATTAGCCGCACCTGGAAAATCAAACACCCGAACAGTTATATCGATAGAGATAACAAACTTGGCGGTTGTGACGAAGTAAGCACGCAGCAAATTCCATTCGAATTCATGATGAATGCACTGCGCCTGAATGATGGGTTCGAACTAGAGACATTCACCGATCGCAGCGGCCTAAGCGTCAAAACCATTCAGCCCTTGCTTGATCAACACGAGTCACAAGGCCTCATTAAGCCCAGCCGTTCACGAATCGTTCCCACCACTTTTGGGCACAACATGGTGAACAATATGCTCGAAGACTACTTATCACTGAAGACAGCCTAGGTTATCACTGAAGACAGCCTAGGCTCAGCGTAGGCCCGTTCAGCCACGCTCATCAAGCAACGGCAATACAGGCTTGGGGGTCAGTTAGGCAAACGAACGTCGCCCGCAATATTTTGATGATGAATGCCTCCCGATGAATCATTTTTAACCGTAAAGCTACCGCCTACATCAACGACATCAATCGAACCACTGCCGTCGGCATTGACTAACACCTTACCCTTGACTCGTTCGACCATGATCGCTCCCGAGCCATCAGACTCAACGGTCAAGTTGCCCGCAATAGCACGCACCTTGATCGCGCCGGAGCCATCTGTCACCCAAACACTGCCGACTACGTTGTTGATTTTCAATTCGCCTGACGAATCTTTGATCCGCACGTCACCAGAAACACCATTAATGATTAACTCACCTGACGAGTCGATCATTGCCAGCGAGCCGACTCCCTCGACGCTTGCTTTGCCGCTGCTATCGACAACGTCCAATTCAACATCATGTGGCACGTAAACGATAAGATCAATATGAGCACCTTCGCTATCAGTGCCCCAAAACCCTCTATTGGCAAACTCGGTCTTAAGGTGCATGACATCATCATCCAATTGAGAGCCGACAGTCATATCAGCGAGTATGGACTCGGATTTTGCACATAGTTTTGCCTCAATCAGAACAGTAGCGCGACCCTCATCGCCCTTGATTTCGAGCACCCCAGCGCCTGCAATTACATT
Organism: Arenicella sp.; assembly: GCA_023301745.1. Lineage (GTDB taxonomy): Bacteria > Pseudomonadota > Gammaproteobacteria > Arenicellales > Arenicellaceae > Arenicella. Next base: position 16,221 of record JALZVW010000134.1, read on the forward strand.
TAGCTGCCTAGATGCACCCAAATTCACTTCTCGCCTAATCTCGCGAGAATACTCACAATCACTACCCCACGCAAAAGCGGGTGATATTGCCAATATCGATAAAAAAACGGTTAGCGCGACTAACAATAATTTCATATTTAACTCCAATTTTTATGGTTACTAAGCTTTAGATGCAAAGTTTGTGATTTTGGATTACATCCATGATAATTTTTTTCTAATAGCGTGATACTCTGCGCTAATGCTTTGGATAAAATCACTACACATAATCGCCATCATTTGCTGGATGGCCGGAATATTTTATATGCCGCGCCTGTTTGTCTATCATGCGATGTCAGAAGACACGGCGAGCAAAGAACGCTTTAAGGTAATGGAGCGCAAGCTTTATCATGCCATCATGACGCCCTCAATGGCCGCATCGATAGTTTTTGGCACTTGGTTATGGATAGGTTGGGGCTTTGGTGGCGGCTGGTTGCATGCCAAACTCGCGCTGGTGATTGCCTTAGTGGCATATCACTTGTGGTGTGGTGCGACTATGAAGAAGTTCGCAAACGACGACATTCCGCATGGACACGTATTTTATCGCTGGTTAAACGAGGCACCAGTCTTGCTTCTGGTCGGCATCGTCATATTAGTGGTGGTCAAGCCGTTTTGACCACCTTAGGCTCATTAATTGCACACTCTCAACTGAGTCACTCGAATCACTAACTAGCGAAAAGTTGCTTTAAACGATGCACTAACTACTGACCTTATACGGGTCATCCGCGAGTAAATAGGCAATTACTTCCGAGCGATTGCCAACCGTGTCAATAACATTTTTAAATGCTTTTATTTGCTGGTAATGCTCGCCAAATTTGCGCTCGTAGAGCTCTTTGAGCACTTCAGATGTTTCGACCGCACGAATTTCCCTCTGCCAATGATTAGTGAATATGGCATTGAGTTGATTGGCCAGCCCTTGCTTTTTAAGCAAGTCCCATTCGCCTTTATCCAACCAAACCGCATTAATCGTCGGGCTAAGATCTAAGCGATGCTCGGTATCGGCTGAAATACGATATTTGGTCATTATGGTTCCACTCAATGGGCAAATCATTGCCCTAGAGGTATCTTCCAAAACCACCTCTACCTCAGCTATCGGGCTGAAATCGGATTCAGGGTTCAGCTCTTGCCAGCGCATAAAATCGCCAAGAAGAATAAGATCCCCTTCGCAACTGGAGCACGAATGACACGCAAACAATCCCTCAAAGTAAGAAGGTTCTAGCCTTCCTGTTCCACAAGATGAACATTTCATAACGGTTTTCCTTTTGTTAATAAGTGTTAAGTGAAAGATAACTGTAACAGAAAAACTTACATGTAACAATAGTTGACAAACTTACATGTAATATATTATAGTGTTTCACATGACGAAGAAATCATCAGCAGAATATCAGCGCGAGTACCGCAAGAGATTGCGAGAACAAGGCCTGGTAAAGAAAGAGGTTTGGGTACTTCCTGAAAACGGTAAGCAGTTAGCAACGTTTGAAAAGGACTTACGCACGCCTTGGAAGAACACAGCGGCAATGGCCGAAATAGGAACAGGAGGAACAAATATGAATGACACAGCACACAGATGGACAACCGAGAGCCTTTTCAATTCGCTTAAAGAGCGCCCAGCATTCAACAACGATAGCTGCTCAATAGAGATCATCGACGGACTCGATTCAACCATCGTCGTTTCAATGCACCAATACGGAGACTTACCCATTTTTGTCACGGTTGGTGGCGATCAAATATTGGCCGAAGCCGTTTTATTTTCACTCGACGACGTGATCGATACGGCCAAATTCAATGAGTATGTACTCAGAACACATAAGTTCTTGCCATTATCGACAATAAGCCTCGAAACTGACATTACGCATGGCGACCACTACTACATGTTCGGCGCGTTGAGTGCATCGTCGAGCATTAACGAAATTGTCCTTGAAATTGACACACTCGCTGACAACACTATTCAAGCAACTGAAGCGTTTCAAGCCTTTTTGAAACCTCAAGTTCTAGAGAAATAAGCCTTAAGCAAGAAACTTTTAAAAAGCAACCGCCAGGTAAAAAGCAACCGCCAGGAACGGCGAACAACGTTAAGTAACACAACCGGAGCAACACATGAATATTTGGTCAAAAATGATTACCGCACTACGAGGCGGCGTAAATGAAGCAGGTGAAACGATTATCGATGCCCAAGCATTGCGGATTCTCGACCAAGAAATTAGAGATGCCTCAGAGGAGCTGAATAAGTCCAGGGATGGACTGGCGTCTTTGATCGCGCAACAAAAGTTAGCCGAAGAACGAGGCTCGTCTCTAAAAGCCGACATCAAGAAAAACGAAGGCTTTATTATGGCCGCGCTTGAAAAGAAAGACGACGACTTAGCCAGCCAGCTGGCGACACGAGTCGCGAACTTTGAAAACAGCCTAGAAACCGAGCTTGAGTCAGCGAAGCGCTTCAAAGAGCAAGCCGAGACCTTGCGCAACTCAATTCAAACCGCCGATCATCAAATTAAGCAATTGAAACAACAAACTGAGACGGTTAAAGCGACTGAGGCCGTACAACGCGCTCAAAAAGTGGTTGCCCAACGTCACAACGGCAGTAACTCTAAGCTAAGAACGGCGCTGGATTCGCTTAATCGTATTGAAGATAATCAAAAGTTAGCCTCGGCGAAAATGAGCGCGGCCGCAGAGATCGCCGCTGATTCAGGTGAGACCTCGCTCGATCAAAAGCTTAGAGACGCCGGAATTACCGGAAGCAGTAATGCTGACGATGTACTCGCTCGCATGAAGGCGAAAGCCAAAAAGAAATAGTGCGTAAAAAACAGTACAGCTTTCCAAACACTTGTTACTATTAATAATAGGACTCAAACCTAATAAGAATTAGTACCGCGCTGCTTGGAAAGCTTGCAACACTGAGCGGTAAATAAAGGCATTACTAAAAAATAACAAAAACGGAGCTGCAGATGTTCGCCATCTTTTTTCATGAGAGCATGAATCCATTTCATCAAACGGTGACATCATTC
>JALZVW010000135.1 GCA_023301745.1 Arenicella sp.
TTCGGTGGCAAGGCCAAAGCCTAAACCGATCAACATCGAAAGCATAATATTAATAAGCGCATTGTGATCAATAGACACGGATAACATGTTAACGGATCCTACGGCGTCTTGCATATCAGCCCCTTTAAGCAAAACAAATGCGGACACGCACGCCAAGGCGCTCATGGTGATTGGAACCGCGGATAAAATCTGAACTCTAGCCGCGAGCACGGCAATCGGCGCCGATACGGCGACACAAATGGCCCCCCATAGCGGCATCCCTAAAGATGCTCCGAAACTCGAACCCGTCATTGCAAGCATGGTAGCCCAACCAAGTACGCATCCGAATATCGAACTCGCGAACGTGAGCTTCGCCGCTGATACACCGCCGCCAGAATGAAAAAAACAAGCCCACGCAACGAACGCGGCCCATAGTGACAAACTTCCGCCATAAGCGGCAAATAAATACGTAGACAATGAACCAAATACTCCTAGGCTAATTGCCATCGCGCTGTTTTCTGACATATCTTCTCCTCCGTTTTTTATACTTACTAATTAATTTCATTCAAGCCACTCTAAATGGATCTATAGCAACCTCGCCTAGCTCGCTGAGTCACACAATTTTCAAAGCGTTTGAATATTAGTTTCTTTGACAAAATCACAGCTCGGTCGCTCCGAGATTCGTTTACGCCAAGCCTGTAATGCTTTGCAATCGGCAGGGACCATAACCTTTGGGTATGCTTCCGAAAAATTCAAACCGGTAAAGACCGTGATATCAGCCATTGAAAAATTTTCACCGGCGACGTATGGCTGAGTTGTTAACACCTGATCAAAATAAGCCATTCCTTCTAAGGTTTTTAGCTTATGCAACTCGCCCCATTCTCTATTTTGATTAATTTCAATTTCTGCGCCAAACCCGGGGGTAGCGTGGTGAAAATAAGCCCCGATCGCATCGACGATTTTTTGCTCGCCTCGCCGTTGCATCATATGAACCATTGCTCGCTCTTGAGCACCAATTCCTGTCAATGGAATTCCCTCAAAATGGTGATCAATAAATTCTGTGATCGCTGTGGTTTCAGAGATCGCTATACCGTTATCTAATTCAAACAAAGGGATCGTCACACTCGGGTTCTTTATTTTGAATTCCACCGTACGATGCTCGCCTTTCCATAAATTCACTTGAACAATTTCAACTTGATCAAGTGCTCCTTTTTCGGCTAACGCAATTCGAACTCGATCCGGATTCGGCAAACCTTTAGAATCATAAAATTTCATTAGATACCTGAACTGCTTAAAGCAGCAACATCGATTTTCATAGTCATTGAAGTTAACTTCTTCAAATAATGAGCATTGCCAAGTTTTAAACAGTGCGCATTATCGTGCCTAAACATTTATGCGGTCATATACCTTCACCAGCCAAAGACTAGCGCCGAGGCTAATGATGGTAAAGGTACATGATTGAATGCTAAAGTTTACGCAGCTAGACTGCCTTCTAGCTTAAGCATTTGCGCTCTTGCCGCTTGTGCCGCTGAATGGTCGCCGCACTGCTCGAGCGCGTTTGCATACCAAAGCCAAGAAAGCTGGCTCGCAGGTTTTGTTTCTACACGTTGTGCAAATACAGATCGAGCGAGTGTGCTTTCGTTAGCCTTCAAAGCGGCCTGCCCAAGCATGACATTGATCACATCACGTTGAGCATCACTGGCACCAATCGAACGATACGCATTCCATCTATTCGGCAATAATTTACTAATCGATGTCTCGTAGTCGCCCTGACAATAGGCATCAACCGCTTCGCAAACCGCCAAGTCGGTTTCAGCCGATGACAACTCATGAGCATTGCGTGCCCTACCACTGTCGCTACGAATTGAGTCAATCAAATTCTTCATTTGTGTTTGCTCACCGGTACGGCCTAACACCATCGCCAAGTGAATATCGGTGAACGGCAAGTTACGAGTGACAACACGTTGCGCAACCACGTCACTCAAATTCTGCCAGCGATTACCAACATCAATTCCAGCACATTCAAGTCGCCACAAAACAGCCGCGGTATTTTGAATGTCTAAGTAAAATGGAGTAATCGCTTTGGCAACATGATTGTCGTATAGACTCAGCACTTTGTCGTAATCGCCTAAGTCCCAATGCAAAATAGACTCGTGCCAACGTAAGTGTTCTCGAATAGCGTTACGGTCATCCCACTCTGGTTTGTCCCCTGAAAGTAAGGCAATGCCTTTGGCCTTTTCACCGGTATCGTGATAAACGTGTGACAACGCATGCACTGCCCAAAGGTCATCAGAATTCAATGAAACCGCTTCCAAGCCTAGCTCCAAGCCTCGTACTTTATCGCCATTTTCGTTGTAGCCAAAGCTATACATTCCTAGCACATTTGAGTAGTTAGGCATGCTTTTATCCCAAGCATAGAATGCGCGTGCCACCGAATCCTTAATAGCGATGGCCTTACCATGCCAGAAGTTTCGGTAGTGCACTAATTGCAAAGTTAACAAGTCAGTTGGATGATCATCGAGAATACTATCCCATATTGCAATCGCATCATCTTGACGATTCTCGATCCAGGCACGCAGCGCTTTAACACTCATCTGCTCGCGCCGTGTGACCTTACTTAAGTCGGTCGCTTCTGCGGCCAATAAGCATTCCATTGATGCTTCCGGTGGCGCAAATGCCTCAGCGCTTTTAAGGTAGTAACCCATTGCACAATGAGCCATAGTGAAGCTTGGGTCGGCCTGAATAGCTTCAGCCATCAGGTCACCCGCGTTAAGCCGATATTCTGCGTTGGCAGCAATAGACTCATTAAAGTGGTCTACGGCCTTGGCACTTGTAGTGGTCAGTTCAAGACCTCTAACATCAGTGAATTTCATGATACCTCCTTAAGGTTTCAACATTAGGTTTTAATAGCGCGCGTGATTTATTGTTATTGACGCGCACCTTCTAGAAAATTAACTTAAACCTGTACTGAGGCAAACCTCATGCCTACTTTCTATCTATGAACAGCAAAACCAAGGGGCTTAACTAAGCTGCAACAGTAAATGTTTAATGGCTAAATATTGTGAGAAAGGAGTGTTTCAAACAAGCACCGGTGCGTCGAAGGCAGATGGTGCCACGCTGGAATGCTTAAGGGTTTTTTTTAAATAGTGATGGTCGAAACCAGTTAATTAAGTTTGATGCTAGTCAAACATTTTAACAACTGAACAAATTCTTGGTTCTAGTACGATGGATGAGTTAACGGCCTAACCTTAGGCGCTCGGTTGTTTCCTTAACTCGCCGCATACCCTCGATGATTTGTCGGTAGTCTAGGGAAGAGTATCCTAAGATAATTCTTCGAGAGCCTTTCTCTGTTTTTGACAACTCGATAGCGCCACCAGAGTTCATCGTATACAAGCCAACACCAACCTTAACGACCTCATTCTTTAGTGTCTCTGCGTCAACCGGAAAATCGTCAGGCAAGGTCCACGTTACATGCATACCGCCTCCCGCTCCACGTAGATCAACTTCACCAAAATTACGCTGTAATTCCTCAATTAATATATCTCGGCGCACCTTATAGTCCTTGCGAATCACCCGCAGGTGTCGCTCAAAATGCCCTTCTTGAATAAATTTTGCCATAACCGCTTGATCCAACCAGCCGTTATGGTTATTTAGCAACGTCTTAACTTGTATTGCAGGCTTGACTAGTTGCTTAGGCAACACCATATAACCAAGTCTCAGCCCAGCTCCTACTGACTTTGAAAAGGTACCCATGTAAATTACATGGCCATGCTTACTCATGCCAGATAGTGCGTGTAGCGGCGCGCTATCGTATCTAAAATCACTATCGTAATCATCTTCGATAATGTAAGAGCCGGTTCTCTCAGCCCAAGCAACCAGTTTTTTACGCCGCTCTAGCGACATCGTAACGCCCAGCGGGTATTGGTGTGACGGCGTCGTATAAATGAGGTTATTGTCGCTCTCGGGCAACTTATCAACATCAAGGCCTTGAGAGTCTACAGGTATTGGTACCAACTCAGCACCATAGCTCTGCATGACAAACGCTGCGCCTTGGTAACAGGGGTTTTCAATCAGTACTTCAGAACCAGGCACAACAAACAAACGGGCGATGATATTTAGAGCTTCTTGAATACCCACTGTAATTAAAATTTGATCCGGTGTTGCAGGGATCGCTCGCGTGTACCGCACATGCTCGGCTATAACTTCGCGCAATGACTCTAGACCAGCGGGATTACCGTACTGCGATAGTTGTCGAGACGAATAGCTAACGCAGTCGCGTAATAGCTCGAGCCAAATTTTACTCGGAAACAAGGATTGATGGGCACGACCGACCCAAAAATCGTACAAAATTCGCCGACTATTCTTGTTAACAATTTCTTGAACGGGCCCGGTAAAAGTAACCTTTTTGTGTTTCGATTTAATTGATTCCTGAGCAATTTCATCATCAATATCATGGCTAGTTTTAGCAACAGCAACACCGGCCAACTCAGTCGGTAGTATCTTACTAACTCGAGTATCGGAAGATGCCGCTGTCTCGAGATAGCCTTCTGATAACAAACGTTGATACGCATTCATCACCGTATTTCGCGAGAGATTTAGCTCCTGTGCAAGCATTCTCGATGACGGTATTTTCGAACCCGGGGTTAAGACCCCTTTTTCAATATGGCCAAGAATTTCGGTCACTATTTGCTCTTGCAGCGATCGCTTAGAGTCTCTATCAATGGTCACCAATAACATACGTCTCTCCTCGTTAGTCTCAGACACAAATAATTAGGTCGCCATACAACGCTGGCAGGCTTACTCATCATTCAATGTATTTGCTCAGCACTTAGATGACAATCGATTCGCTAACTATCTACTGATAGAAAGGCTAGCCTTAATGGGGATCAAAAACCAGATCGAAAAGATAAAGACTTCGATTTTTTTTCGGCTACCTTCAGAAAAACCCACCTCGCGCTCATTATAACTATTCCTCAGATTTCCTTATCTGTAGGGAATTAGACGCGACTGCAACAAACATTAAATGATACCAAGACGGCCTAATATACCGTGTAAATTGGCCATAGCCACCTTAGGTAAGGCATGCTGCGGTGGCCGCGGAACACCGAAATTAGAATCAGTCCACTGATCCATAGCTTTTACCGTTTGAGTCACCCCATAGGTTTTCATAAAAAAGTATAACGGTGCTAACCGATTAAACAATTCTTTTGATTTTTCACTTTGAGTGTCTTTAATAAGCTCACGGAACAATTGAACACTTAGCGGCGCAAATGCTGGATGCATACCACCCTCCCAACCAACAGCACCGAAATCTATAACTTCTGGTAATAGGTAATGAAAGCCACAATAAATTTGTAAGCGATCGCCAACGAGATTTACAACATCTCGAGTTCTTAAAGGGTCGGCTGTGGCTTCTTTAAAGGAATCCACCATGTCAATATTTGCTAACTGCAATGCTTGGTGTGGCGTAAAGTCATTGTGCGTTGGCGCTGAAATATTATAAATTCTCAGAGGCAAGCCGATGGTGTCTCCAATCGTTGCATAATGCTTTAATGCTTCTTCAAAATTTATTTTAAAAAAGCTTGGCAGCTCACAAATTAGCCGATCAGCGCCGACCTCCTTGGCGTGCTCAGCAAAATACAATGATTGGCGTGTTGAGTGTGTACCAACACCCGCGTTAAGCACGACTCTACCTTTAACAGCCTTAAATGCAGTTTCAAACACCGCTTTTCGCTCACTATCGCTTAGGTAATGGACTTCTGTTGTACTTGCATTAATTGTTACCCCATCAACACCAGCGTCGACGAGGCTTTCGATATAGGCTGTTAGAGCCCCATGATCTACATCACCATTTTTATTAAATGGTGTCATGGCATAGCTATATACACCTCCAAAAAGGCGGTCTTTGGTCACATCCAATCTTCAACCCTCATATGTTTTTTGAGAAGTAAACCTTATCACACCCATACAGTGACTCTTCAATTATCGTTTCTATCGGGTCTTGCTGTCACTGTTCTAAATGAATTTATACACTCTTAACTTAAATATAAGAACTTTAGAAATTTCCCTAAAGGTCCAATCACAATGAAATCGTAAGGGCCAGCTTAGTCTAATAGTTTGGTACTCGTCTGGCGGCACTGACCGGTACTTGTGACAAAAACAAGATTAATAGAGTGTTAGAAAATCGAAAATATTATTGAATATTAGAAAACCATGTACTCAGATACCATACGTAGCTTCGTAACGCTTTCGCAGCAAAAGGCCCATGCGGTTAGAGAAAAAACAACGGCATTTTTAATCAGTTCGATCTTAGCCGGGGCTTATATAGGGCTTGGTATTATATTAATCTTTAGCGTTGCATCTGACATCGACCCTGCGTATCAAAAATTGATAATGGGTCTATCATTTGGGGTTGCATTAACGTTAGTCATCTTTGCCGGCTCAGAGCTATTCACAGGCCATACCATGTATATGAGTTTAGGCTTACTGCAAGGCGCTGTGAATTGGCGTGATCTACTCGCCGTCTGGTCAGTATCGTGGCTGGGCAACTTTATGGGAGCAATAATTCTATCCATTATTTTTGTCGCCGGCGGTGGCGCAGAAAAGCTGGCCGCAACCGGTTCATTATTGCAAAGTGTAGCGGTCTACAAAACAAGCTCATCGTTCAGTGAATTGATCGCTCGTGGCGCGTTATGTAATTTTTTAGTGTGCTTAGCGCTATGGATGTCAGCCCGCGTCGATAGTGACATCGCAAAGTGTGTGGTGATTTTTTGGTGTCTATTTGCATTCATAGCAAGTGGCTATGAGCATAGTATTGCAAATATGACGCTATTGAGCATTGCATTTATAATGCAACAAAATGATTCGATTTCGGCGTTCGGCGTATTCCATAATCTTGCCTGGGTTAGTCTCGGCAACATCATTGGTGGGGCTATATTTATGGCTCTCGGCTACTGGAAAATTAACAAGTAACAGAAAATCATTCATACAACGCCACCCATAAAGGCGGTAATTAGGTCCAAAAATAGCGTGCAGTGACGGCTATTCTAAACCTTCGTCTGCCATTACTTTCTGCACCCCAGGATCAGCCGCCAGAGCATCATGCAGACGTTGCAAGTTAGGCGTTTTACCTAGCTTTTCAGGTAATTTCGCCTGCGCCCATCTCAACATAGGAAAAGCGTACGCATCAACAATCGTAGGTGAGTCACCAACTATATAGATGCTCCCTTGCAAGTGTCGTTCAAGCACGTCTAACTCTTTACGTATTAAGGTTCTCGCCGCCGAGGCCACCGATTCAAGTGCATCTTCAGTATGGTCAGTTGTATAGCGCTCTGTAACAAATACCGGGTGAAAAACTGGGTGTAAATCGGCCGATAAGAAAACCAGCCAACGGTTGATCTCAGCGAGTTCATCAATCGAGTCGCTGCTTCCAATTTTGGCGCCCGGATGACGATCAGCGATGTAGCGCAATACGGCTGGAGACTGAGTAAGAGGAGGTAAACCATTTTCACGATCTAAAATCGGTACTTTACCACTGCCCTCTGGGTATATTTTTTTAAGACGATCGTCTGCGAATGGCACTGCCTCCGCATGATAGTCGGCACCAGACCATTCTAATGCGATATGTGGCCCAAGTGAGCAGGCGCCCGGCGTGTAGTAAAGTTTCATACTGTAATTCCAATAGTTAGTAGTTTAATCATTGCCACCCCTGCTAAGGACAGGAGTGGCAATCTAAGCGTAATCATCGCGATTCGAGTGAAGCACGACGAGCGAGCTTAGAAACTCTTTTTAAAAGTGACACCATACTCACGGGGGCGATTAAAGTTGGCTTCAATGAAACCAATTGCGGGATTCGCATCACCCGACACGATAACTCTTTCATCGCCAAGATTTTTACCCCAAAACGTGACCTTCCAAGTCGAGTCGGTTGGTTGATAAACTAAGCGCGCATCGTAAATTGTGTGCGACGGTTGTCGCAACAACTCACTATTTGCTTCATTATTAAACACTTCATCTGAATACGCCGCATCAACACTGACGGTCAGTTCACCTTTAGTATTAATAGGGATAGTGTAGTCAACACCGATGCTGCCTTTAAATTCCGGCGAGTTCACCAATTCATTATCAATCGAAAATGGTGTCGCATTATTGTTGGTCGGATCTTCTATCAATCGAACATACTCAGCATCTAAATAACTCGCGGCCAATCTAAATTGTAACTCGTCTGTTAATATACCGGTCACTTCAAGCTCGACGCCGTCTATTTCTGCATCGCCACCGTTTTGTGTGCCCGGCGCAATTCCTTCGAACACCGTTAGTTGAATATCGTCGTACTCTGTAGTGAATGCTGCCGCATTTACACGAAAACGATTATTCGAGCTTTGCCATTTAGCGCCAATCTCGAAGGTTTTGAGAGTTTCTGGTTCAAACTGAATCACCCCTTCAGCTCGCGGAAACGGTTGACGACCATTAAAGCCACCACTCTTAAAGCCTTCGCTATACGAGGCGTATGTCAGCAACGAATCTGAAACATCATATTCAATACTAACCCGAGGGGTTACTTCACTAAAGGATTCAGAGACCGTCTCAAACGGCACATTTGGCTGGCGAACTCCATCTATATTGTTAGTAAACGGTAGGAAATCGACACCTGTTCCAAGTTCGGTACGAAAATCAGGAAGCAATTCTTTGTCATCTTCGGTCCAACGTATACCCCCAGTGACAGCTAACTTATCAGAGAAGCGATACGTTGCCTGGCCAAATGCAGCAATACTTTCATTTTCGACTTCTGAATTTAAGATACCAGTTCCAAACGGAAAAGTAATCGGTGCGCGGAAAAAGTCAGTAGCTTCTTCTCGAAAATAGTACACCCCTGCAATCCAATCTAATTTTTCATCAAGCGCACTACCAACCAGCTGAAACTCTTGTGAAAATTGCTCATGATCAAAGTCGTTCGAGCCATGCGTTATAGTGAGTGGTGAACCATCGGCATCCCGATTAAATAGCGCTTCGGTTTCTCGGTATGAGGTAACCGATTTGAATTCCAGACGATCGCTAATGTCATACGATACAGTAAGTGACGTCCCGTACACATCTATGCTCGTGCCGTTCGGGCCAGTTGCAAATGTTTGACGCGAAGGATCCGACGCAACAAACTGGTCATTGAATAATACCGCACCATCAAAACCGGGTATCTGTCCCGACAGTTGCTCCGCGACACTGGGGATGCCGGGAAACGTACTATTATTATAAAACAAGCCAACCAAACTCCCTTCTTGCACCGTGCCAACCAGTGATGATGGCGCCGACGTCTCTCTAATTCTTGAGGCATCAAAGGTGGCATACACTTCTAGCGCGTCATTGGGTGTATAGAGTAACGACACTCTGCCTGCGGTCTCGTCGTCGTTGCCTAGATCTTCACCGCTTCGACTACGTTGGCGGTCATCGGTTGTGTTGCTGCTTGGCAATGACGTTGGGGTTATCAAATGCTGTATAAAACCATCGGCCTGTTTAGTGCCCGCCGATATTTTGACCACTAAGTTGTCATTAAGTGCGACATCCGTGCTGCCGCGAAGGTTCAAACGGTTAAAATTACCCACCGTTGCCGAAAAAAAGCTTTCGGCCTCTGCGTTAGGTCGAGTGGAGGTGATGTTTATGGCGCCACCGATGGTATTACGACCAAACAATGTACCTTGCGGGCCACGCAGAACTTCAATACGTTCAATATCAATCACATCCAATACACCACCGATAGACGTCGATACATAGACGCCGTCGACATAAGTGCCTACGCCAGGATCGTCTGTAATTTGAAAGCTCTGTGAGCCGACACCGCGCAAGAATACGACCGCAGCCGAAGAAGAGCCACTGAGTGCGGCGGTTGTATCAAATTGCAGATTCGGGGTTAAGGCCGCAATCTGAGAAATATCATCTATGCCTTTACTTTCTAAGTCATGAGCTGTGAAAGCTGTAATCGCTATCGGAGTATCCTGTAGACTTTCTGCTCGTTTTTGAGCGGTAACTACGACCTCCTCTAGCACGAGACTTGTAGACTCTTGCGCTGAAACATTAATACCGCTAAACGCTAGCATTGATGTCATAAAAACGCCTATTTTTCGAACTCCACCTTTATAATTATCGTTCATCATTTCCTCCGCCTTAGTGTTTCACTAGGTAATTTATTTTAGTTTTAATGTGCGCGCAGCCATCAACGACTAAGATCTAATCAACGGATTTGGAGAACTGATTTATTGGTCTGATTAAAGCGCTTATCCAAGCCATTAAAGTCTATTGATGTCTTCGCGTTTAACAGTGTGCAGATACCACGCTCACCTCACAAGGACCGGACAAGCCAATTCAAATAGGTCCAATTATAACTTTAATATCAATAACTTAAGAGACACACCCACTCACAGAAAATCATGCCTTTATAAGAAAAGCAAAATAGTTAACAGACATCCATTTACACCATGAACTACGCTACTAGGTAAAAGCTTTTTGACCAACAGCCAGCAACATCACTCTTTACGCATTCATCCAATACTCGTCTCCATGTATCGATTTGGCCATACGCACTATGCCTTTGCGCCTAAGATCGTAGTAGCCATTGCTCTTGCATTCTTGGCCGCATTGCGGTCTCCACAACCTTCGGCGGCATCAGCATAAAATAACCAAGTCATTTTATTGCTCGGCTTTGCTTCGAGCCGTTGTGCAAACACCGAACGCGCGGTGGCATACTCTTTAGCTTTTAACGCCGCGATACCCGCCATCATAGCAATCACATCTCGTTGTACATTGCTCGCACCAAGCGGCCGAAAATTGTCTGACCGCACGGACAACAAGCTGTCTAATGCTGATGAATAATCACCGCTGCAATAAGAGCTGATGGCTTGGCAGACAGCCGAATTTGTTTCAAAAGCGGAGTACATTCTAGCGTTGCGAATTTTAACTTTATCGTCTTGTATCAAACCAAGTAAGCCATTCAACTCATTTTTCTGCCCTGTACGACCTAGTGTCATCGCAACATGCACATCGGTCCACGGCAAGTAACGGTAATCGATACGCTTTATGGCCGCATCACTGATTTGCATCCACCGATTACCCACATCAATACCGACACTTTCTAAACGCCATAACATGGACGCAGAATTCTGTACGTCCAAATAAAACGGGGTAATGTTTTTTGCAAAGTGGTGATCATAAAGCTCTAAGGTTTTTTCAAAATCGCCAAGCTCCCACCAGAGCAACGCTTCGTGCCACCAAAGGTGCTCGCGTATCGAGTTACGGTCAACCCATGTTTTATCGAATTGGTCTAAAAAAGAGATGCCAGCGTATTGCTCGCCTTGATCGTTTAGCACATGCGACACGGCGTGTACCGCCCACAAATCATCTTTATTTAAGTCTATTGCTCGCCTACCGTATTCGAGGCCACGCGCGCTGTCATCGTTTTCATTGAGGCCAAAGCAATACATCCCCAAAACATTCGAGTAATTCGGCATGCTCGGATCCCAATGAGCAAAATACCTCGATACAGAGTCTCGAATACTCTCTTTTTTACCTAGCCAAAAACAACGATAATGAAGAAGTTGCATGGTCAGTAAGTCTAGTGGGTTCTCGTCAAGAATTCTCTCCCATATTACCGTGGCGTCGTCTTGCCGCCCTTCAACCCACGCTCTCAATGCCGCGACACTTGCACGCTCACGCGGTGTAACGTTATCAAGATTAGTCGCTTCAGCACTCTCCAAGCATGTGCGAGCCATACCTTCGGGAGCCATTGCCTCGGCCGCCATCATGTAATAGCCCAAAACACAGTAGGCCATTGTGAAATTAGGGTCTTCATTAATAGCGCGTTCCATATACTTACTAGCACTAATACGGTATTCGGCATTAGCCGCAATAGACTTGTTATAAGCACTTAGCGCTTTAGTACTCGTGGTACTAAGCTCCAAACCTCTTACATCGGCGTACTTCATAGGCACCCTCTAGATTGATATCCTCTAATCATGCAAGTAATTATAGTTAATAACAACGTCATACTAAATACGCTACCAACTCTGCATCAATTGTTTGATATCGGCCAGCCCTAGTGCCTTACCACCGACGCCCCAGCTTCCGCTCTCGACCTCTTTAATCACAACCCATGTCACATCTTTGAGTTTATCGCTTGTAGTATCAGTAATCGCCTTGGTTACCTTTTCAATCACGGCTTCTTTTTGAGCTTGGCTCAACTCACCTTTAAAAACATTCACCTCTATGTAGGGCATTGCTTACCTCAAATTGTCTATAGATTTTAATTTATGCAACATTTTTCTAACTAGCCAGCAACACAACTTCGGACACTATTGTCTTTACTAGCGGCACTGGTTCCGCCTTCTGGGTCAACTATACGAATAGTGGCTGTTTTGTTATGAGTAAAGAAATCGATAGCATCTTTGCCCTGCACCTTATTATTACCCACCAAAGAACCTTTAATGCCACCAAACGGCAAGTATGGGTGCGGTGCGCAAACACCCACATTGACGCCGATCATACCAACATCAGCATCTTCAATAAATTTCTCAGTATAGTAATTATTTTGTGTAAAGATGCAGGCACCATTACCCATCTTCTGTGCGTTAACGACACGCAATGCCGCATTGATACAGCCAACTTTCATCACGCTTATCACCGGCCCAAATATTTCTTCTTCGACTATTCTCATACAAGGCTTCGCATCAGTAAACACGGTTGGTCCAACATAAAACCCGTTACTAATTTCTTCGGCTACCGCCGGATTGCGACCATCCAGGGCTAACGTAGCACCCTCATCAACACCTATTTGAATATACTGTTCAATACTCTGCTTAGCACGTGCATTGATCACTGGCCCCATAAACACGTCGGGATTCATGGCACTCCCTACCGTTACACCTTTGGAGGCTTCGACTAAGCGCTCGACCACTTCATCATAGACTTGCGACACCGCAATGATATTGGAGGAGGCTAAACATCGCTGCCCCGCGGACCCGTAGCCTGAGATAAGAATATTTTCAATCAATAAGTCCATCGGTGCGTCTTCCATGACCACCAGAGAATTCTTTGCACCGCCAAGCAGCATCGCTTTTTTGCCGTTACGGCCACAGCCTTCGGCCATCGCTTTTGCGGTTGGCGTTGACCCAACCAAACACATGCCGGCGACATTATCGTCTTCGTACCACGCTTCGACCACTGTACGGTCGCCATGAATAATATTCACCACGCCGGCAGGAAGCTCCATATCATGAATCAACTGCATCATTCGTTGCATGAACAATGGTGAGTCAGATGATGGTTTATAGACAAAAGTATTGCCAGTTGCGATGGCAAATGGAATAAACCAGCCAAATACCAATGCCGGAAAATTAAACGGTGCCACGCCGCAAAAAACTCCAAGAGGCGCCTTGATTACGCGGCCATGAATATTGGTGGCGATACCATTAATTGTCTCACCTTGAATGAGTGCGGGTATAGTACACGCCATCTGCACTATTTCGATAACACGTTGAACTTCGCCTCTCGCTTCAGCGATATGCTTTGCTTGATCAAGCGCGATAGATTCGGCCAACATTTCATGGTTGTCGACCATTGCTTGATGCATTTTGAAAATGAAGCCCATACGCTTGGGCAATGGCAATTTACTCCAGCTCTGGAAGGCTTCTGCAGCCGCAAAGGTTGCTTCTCTAGATTGCTCGAAACTGCTCATTGGTACTTCGCCAATCAACGCACCATCAGAAGGGTTAAGTAACGGCTGAGTATTACATTCAGGCGAATCGACCCACTGACCATTAATATAATTTCTAATCTTCATCTCTAGCTTCCTCGCTATTAGCTAGCACTAATAGCGCTTAATAAGTTTGGTTACTTTACATATATTTCAGAGCCTGAATAACTAAAAATCAGTACTTCAAAGCTATCGATTAGCTAGGTTAAATGGATATCTCGATAGCGACGAGAACCAGTTTTGAATATAAAGATGGAACCAGAGAATGATCGAATCAAAGATAATTCGGCCTAACGTAAGATGGCACCACCGTTCTTCAAATTATTGGTTCTTGCTGCTCGATTAGAGACTCGCGCATAATTCAAAATGTCATTATTAGCGTAGGAGAAATAATCATGAAACCATCTGTGAACCATTTACCTTTTAACGAATTACCAGAAGTACCTCGCGGCTTAGGCATTGTTAATCACTTGATTGCGAATAAAAAAGTGGGTGCTAAAGCCATTCATTCTGGAATCACGATGATGCCAGCGGGCACGTCAGTGCCTCCGCACACACACAACGCCGAAGAACAGGTTACTATTCTCGAAGGCACACTGAAAATTGTATTGAACGGCACCGAAGAGGTGATTTGTTCTAAATATGACTCAACGTTTTTATCACCTGGTGTGCAGCACGAGCTGATTAATGATAGCGACAGCCCAGTTTATGCGATGGTGATCTATGGTTCATCAAACGTTAACCGTACCTTCGTCGAAACCGGAGAAACGGTAGAAATAGGCTCTGATCAAGACCGTTTCCCGGCCTAAAAGTTGGGCTAAGATCACTCTCTACCAACAAGATCTAGCCCATATTGAGCAAGCGCTTTTTTAAACATGTTTTTCGTCACACATGATGAATTTAGGGCGCTGCGCCCTGGAATTATTGTTTGTTTAACCATTGCCTGCGCGGCGACATTTTTATCTAACAACTACCATGCACCAGTAATGATCTATGCATTACTGGTTGGCATGGCGTTTAACTTTCTAACTGAGTCACCTTCCTGCAACCCTGGAATCGAATTTTCATCAAAAACTCTATTGAGAATAGGCATAGCTCTGCTGGGACTGAGAATTACGCTTAGCGATATATTCTCAATTGGAATTTATCCATTAGTAGTGGTTGCCAGTGCCGTATTTGCGACCATGCTTTTTGGCATCTTAAGCGCTAGGTTAATGGGCCTACCAAAGCGCATGGGCATGATGGCAGGTGGTTCAGTAGCGATCTGCGGGGCATCAGCCGCACTCGCAATTTCATCGGTTATGCCAAACGATTCTGACACCAAAAAAATAACGATTTTTACGGTAATTTGCGTTACCTCCCTTAGCACTATTGCAATGGTACTCTACCCATTGATAACACAATTCTTAGGCTTAGATGCACGTCAAACTAGTCTGTTTTTAGGTGGCACGATCCACGACGTCGCTCAAGCCGTTGGCGCTGGGTACAGCCTTTCAGACGAGATTGGTGAGCTGTCTACCTTTATTAAATTGTTTCGGGTCGCGATGCTAATACCCATCGTGGTATTTCTAGCTACCTTTATTTACCGACCAGTCTCACACGGTCAACATAGCTCTTTAAACATATGGAAAACGTTTCCCTACTTCCTAATCGGTTTTCTATTTTTCGTATTGGCAGGCAGCCTAGAACTCGTGCCCTACTCTATAAAAGAATTTCTATCGAAGCTATCAACCTGGCTACTTGTGATCGCTATTTCAGCGCTCGGAGTTAAAACATCACTCAAAGACGTCACATCAGTGGGCTGGAAACCACTGGCAATAGTGCTCTCTTGCACGGTCTTTATAGCGGTGTATATCTTGATCGCCTGCTACCTTATATAGAACAATAAACGTTACGTGACTAAATATTGCTTAAGACTCAGGGTTGCCCATTAACGCTTGATGAACCACATTGAGCATTGTTTGGTTTTCTTTTACCTTTTTAACAACCGCCCAATAAGACAGTAATTTCATCGGTTGCTTACGCTGCTCTCTAGCAATTTGAGCTAGGTACCTAGCATGCTCAAAAAAGATACCGTAAGCCTGCCAAATAGTAAACTTTGGATCGAACATATGAGTCGGCAATGAAGCAACTCCATTTACTTCAATAACCACAAATTCACCACGCATAAACGCAGCTTCATCGGCGGCCTTAACATCAACGCGGCCAAAATTAAATCCTGGCTGAGATTCAAATACATTAAAAATCGCTTTTTCTAGCTCCACTGTATGCAAATGACGATCGTCGGTAAATTTGCACCCCAATGTATGAGAGCCAATAAAGGACAAACGTTTCTCAACCCCCTGTTCAAGTATTTCGCTAACATCAATATCTTGCAAAAATGAATTCCAATGCTTGGTATATCGGTGGTGATTCTTAGCCAGTGTCAATAAACTATCTTGACCGTTTCCAACAACGGTGGGGAAATGCTTGGTGTTAATGCCCGTGATCTTCGGCTTACCGCCTTGGCGAATATAAAATACACCACACTCGTACGGTTTCGATGTGAATTTTTGCAGAATAAAGCCACCAAGCAACCTAGGGGTATGTCTATCGACATCATCATCTGACGTTATTTTAACAATGCCTTTGCCAACACTGCCCACATTAGACTTCAATATCACTGGGTAATCATGTTCCTTTACGAATGCACTAATTGCCTCTTTCTTCTGCTCTATCGTTAGCGAGTCTTCAATTAATATACTTGGCAAGAAAAACTGTTGGTCAAACGCCAACTGGCTATCAAATTTAGAGCCCAATCCGATTTCACCGTGATCCAAGCCATAATTGGCCTTAGCAAGGCCCTTGATTCCGACACGGTTAATCAAACAATGCACACCAAGATAAACATAAAATGGAACCTCAAACAAACGGGGGTTCCAAAACTCGTACTTTTTGATCAAAATAAAGATTCTCTGGTGTGATTTTTCGGCTTGCAAGAATTCCGGCAAGGTAGAAACTGTCTAAAAGTTTAATTATATCTCGTATAGACAATTAAATAGCGTATTTCAGGATCAATTTAGCCGGTATACCAATTATTAATTAGGCCTTAATGCCAGCGAGCTCGTGCCATCAACCTGAGCACCTCAGCACAGCGGGATGGTCACTTTCTTTCGTTGCTATTTGGACCCGATATTGCTCAATATCATTACCTTTAGCCGCGATACTTTTGTATAGGCATATTGATAAGAAATAGCCTTTTAAATGACGAACATTGTGCGTTGTCGTTCGGGGTTAACGAGATTCGGCCACATTTTAGAAAATCCAGTAAAGGCAAGATCAATTTATTTCTCAAAAGGCCTGCGCAACACAAGAAACGCCTGTCAATTATCTAGTTTTTGTTGCTCGGCAATGATTTTTTCCAGTAGCGGGAACATCTTGTCGAAGTCAAACCCGAACGTGTTATTCCCGACACCAATTTCATTAAGCGCCTCTGCCGTTTTCTCACCAATGACGCCGTCAATGTCGCCGACATCGTAACCAATAATAGATAACATTCTCTGAATACCGGCGACCTGAGTTCTAAATTGATTTTCATAAGACCGATTCGAATGGCTAATTTCTACTTTATTCAAATTGCGCCAATTTTTCTCGATTTGATTAAATGGCACTGCGATTGCGTCGTCGCCGCATTCATTTCCATTCGGAATTCTAAAGTCAGATAACTTAACGCATAGCGGCTTTTCTTCACCCCAGGTAAATGCATCATCGGGCATGGTAGATCTGGGATTAGATTCCGCATGAACAAAGTAGCTGCCTTTAAGTAACGCAACATCGACCGGGACCTCACACATACCGGGGTATACCCGCCACCAACCTTCTGTCACTGTTCGCTGATTGATTGTGTCGTAGCCAACCACAACCATTAACACCAAATCAGTGTCATTACATACTTCTAAACGAGCTTCAACAAACTCGGCTGAAAGCAATGCAACAATGACAATAGTCGACAGGAAAAGGTTTCGCATATCTAAGAAGGGATCACTCTAGTAAACTTACGCTTACCCACCTGCAACACGAATGGGTCAGACTCAGTAATCAATGCTCTTGGGTCTTCCAACTTTTCGCCATTTATTTTAACCGCACCTTGCTTAACCATTCGCGCTCCCTCAGAGGCGCTAGCGCACAATTGAGCTTCTTTAGTTAAATTGCCTATCAACATTCCGTCACCCAGCGTTATACGAACTTCAGATATATCGTCTGGAATTGCATTCTTTTGGAAACGTTGAATGAAGTCTCGTTTCGCGCCCTCTGCCGAAGCCGCATCATGAAATCGTGTAATAATTTCTTGGCACAAGAGAAATTTAATATCTCGTGGATTGGCGCCCTCATTGATCTGCTGCTTAAACGCATCAACGTCAACGGCGGAGCGAAAGCTCAATAGTTCAAAGTAACGCCACATTAAATCATCGGATACTGACATTAATTTACCGAACATGTCGTTTGGTGCATCGGTAATGCCAATGTAATTGCCAAGCGACTTAGACATCTTCTGCACGCCATCAAGGCCCTCTAGAATTGGTACAGTCAGAATAGCTTGCTGAGGCTTGCCGTAGGCTTTTTGTATTTCACGGCCGACCAGCAAGTTGAATTTTTGATCAGTACCACCAAGCTCAATATCAGTATCCATCGCCACCGAATCATAACCTTGAACTAGAGGGTATAAAAATTCATGAATTGCGATAGGTTGCTGTGATGTGTAGCGTTTATTAAAGTCATCACGCTCAAGCATTCGCGCGACTGTATGTTTCGCAGCGAGCCGAATCATATCAGCCGACGACATTTTACTCATCCACTGCGAATTAAAACAAACCTTGGTTAACTCAGGATCGAGAATTTTAAACACTTGATCCTGATAGGTAACCGCGTTTTGTTGAATTTCAGCTTCAGTTAATGCTGGGCGCGTCGCGCTTTTACCCGTTGGATCTCCAATTAGACCAGTGAAATCTCCAATAAGGAAGCTGACTTTATGGCCAAGCTGTTGAAACTGCCTCAGCTTATTTATCAGTACAGTGTGACCTAAATGAAGGTCCGGCGCGGTAGGATCAAAACCGGCTTTCACTTCAAGCGGTTTTCCGCTAGCAAGTTTTAGTTCTAGCTCGGCTTGAGGAATAATTTCTTCAGCGCCGCGCAGTAATTGTTGCATCACTTTTGACGGTTGATTCGAGGACTCTTCAGACAAAATAATCTCTTTACTACTTAAAGTTTGTTCATGCTCATACGCAAGGTTGCGTTTAGCGTTAGAGCCGCAAGATTAAACGCTCTAGCGTCCTATGACAAGCCCTTAGCGAGGCATCGAACCTTCGCGTTTGTTCATTTTTTCGCCACGAAGATTAAAAATACTGGTTTTAACCGCTTTTTGTTGTTAATCATTTGCTTATCATAAGTCAAACTAGCAAAATGTCTGCTGGCAAATATCAGCAGTTGCTAAACTAATCGCGACAGAAAGACTGCCTAGACAGTCACCAAAACTTAATAAGCCCCTATAATAAAAAACATCTATGCTCGGAAAAATTCCTAACATACTCAGCATCCGAAAACCAAAGGCATCCAATTCAAATAAACCTCAAATGCGCAAGCATCATTGGGTGTTAGGTTCGATGGTGATTCTAAGCGGCAGCTGGATAACCCACACAACCACAGCCACAATAGTATCGCCTGAATTAAATCTTGAAGTGACCTCTGCAGCTGAACCCAGTTCGTACGAGAACGCAAGAACGGATGCCTTAGCCTCGACCGCCGCGGCACTGACAACGGATAGCGGCGAAACTCTCGCAGAAAACGATAGCATTAAAGCAAGCGCTGAGCTCATAGCGGTAGAGCCCAAAGAGGTGTTTACAACACGTCGCCATACAGTTAAAAAAGGCGAATCGTTAGGCATTATCTTTCGTCGAGAGTCACTGGATCTGTCTCTGCCCTACAAAATATCGCACCATGACGTTGCCAAACAATTAGTCTCTCTGTCTATTGGCAAAGAACTGGAATTAAAATTTGATAACTCCAAACAACTTCGGGAAATTGCTTATCGAGTGAACGCCTTAGAGCGCTTAGAAGTATCGATTGAAAACAATGAGATTGTCAGTGCAGCGGTCGAAGAGCTCCCCTACACGACAAAAAAGCACACCGTTTCGGCTGAAATTAAATCCTCTTTATATCAGTCTGCATTAGATTCAGGCTTGAGCAATAACTTAATAATGGAAATGGTCAGAATTTTTGGCTGGGACATTGATTTTGTTTTGGATATTCGCAGCGGCGACTCTTTCCATGTTATCTACACCGAATATCACTTAGAGAATGAAAAACTGTCAGACGGCGATATTCTTGCCGCAGAGTTCACGACTCAAGGGCAGACCCATCGGGCAATTCGTTTTGAAGATCCCGAGGGTAATGCTAGTTTCTATACTCCGCAAGGCGAGAGTATGTTAGGGACTTTTCTACGATCACCGGTGGAGTTCAGTCGCATTTCCAGTCGATTTGGTAAGCGCAAACACCCAATATCAAAAAAATGGAAAACTCATAAAGGCGTCGATTACGCCGCATCTAGGGGTACCCCTATCAGAGCGACCGCAGACGGCAAGGTATCATTGGCTGGCCGAAAAGGTGGCTATGGCAACACCGTCATTCTCCGACACGCAGGCAGATTCACAACTCTTTATGCACACATGAACGGTTTCGCTAAAGGCATACGCTCAGGCGCTCGGGTAAAACAAGGCCAAGTTATTGGCTATGTCGGCTCTACCGGTTATTCAACAGGGAACCACTTACACTATGAGTTTAGAGTGGACGGCGTACACCGAAATTCCTTAACGTATAAAACACCTAAGGCATCGTCGATTGCGAAGCAATTAAAGCCTGAGTTTGACGTCTTAGCGGCTGATTTGTCCGAAGCATTAAACAAGGTCCAAACCAACTATCAATTAGCTAAACTGCGAACTGAGAGTGCCACTCTGTAGTCAAAATATGACCGCAGATGTCCTTAAGCGACACCATAGCGACTGTTGGGGCAACCGCTAATGAAAAAAACGATTTTCGCCGAAGAACTATTTATAGGTTTGATGTCGGGCACCAGTATTGATGGAATTGATGCCGCGCTGGTCGCCTTCGACTCAGCCAGAAAGCTTAGGCTTGTTGAGACTCAATTTACCGAATTCGACAATAACATACGAGCCGCTATTAATGATGCCGCTCAGAATAACCTCAAACTGGCACGAAACGAAGACTCTGCGCTGCACAAATCGCTTGCGCCAATTTATGCTGCGGCCTGTGAAACCTTATTGGCCAAAGCAAAGATACCCGCAGACATGGTTAGCGGCATCGCCAATCACGGACAAACAGTAAAACATGAACCTGGGGCCAGCCCGCCATACAGTCTTCAACTCGGAGATGGCCAAATTATAGCCAACCTAACCGGCATTAAAACATACACACAATTCAGACAAGCCGACCTTGCTGCTGGCGGCCAAGGCGCACCATTGATGCCCGCATTCCATAAAGCCGTCTTTGGCGATCAACAAACAAGCCTCGTTTTGAACATTGGCGGCATTGCAAATATCACTCGATTAAAGGAGCCTCTTATCGGTTTTGATACCGGGCCTGGAAATGTTCTTTTAGACCAGTGGATAGAACGTCATTTAAATCTCCCTTATGATAAAAACGGTGAGTGGGCCGCGAAAGGCAAGATCAACAATAAGCTGATTAGTGCCCTGCTTTCAGACCCCTATTTCTCAGCACCGCACCCAAAAAGCACGGGCACTGATTACTTCAACCTTGCTTGGCTTAACTCGCGATATCCTGCACTTAATAAACTAGCGGTCGAAGATGTTCAAGCGACACTCGTAGAACTAACGCTCATTAGTATTAGAGACGCCATCATTAAGCTTGGCATTGATCAAGGGAGTGTGTTCATCTGTGGAGGTGGCGCAAACAACCCGCTAATACTCGGTGGGCTTGCCGCAAAGCTAAGGAATTTTGATGTTCAAACAACCAATCGATTGGGCGTGCCGAGTGATTGGGTTGAAGCCGTTGGTTTTGCTTGGCTGGGGTATTGCTGTGCGCACAAAATAGTCAGCAATATCCCAAGTGTTACTGGGGCGAAGTCAAAAGTCGTACTTGGGGAGGTTTTTATCCCTCAAGCTAGCGCTAAGAAAATGCGCTGATCAAAGAAAAAGACCAGACACATTTCTCGTTTTCGAATGAATATTTGAGCGAATTTAATTAGGCCGAAAAAGACGAGCCACAGCCACATGTAGTGCTCGCATTCGGATTATTGATGATAAAGCGTGCGCCATCGAGGTCATCTTTGTAGTCGATCTTCGCGCCAATCAAATATTGAAAACTCATCGGGTCGACCAACAACCGAACACCATCTCGATCTACCGCCGTATCATCGTCTTGCTGTTCTTCATCAAAGGTAAAACCATATTGAAATCCGGAACAACCACCACCTTGAACATAAACACGTAGCTTTAGTTCGTCATTGGCTTCTTCTTCAATCAGTTCTGCGACCTTACCGGCCGCCTCGATAGTGAAGTCTAAGGGCGTTGCTGCAGAAGTTACTTGTTCAATTTCAATCATGATTTTACCATTCACCTAAGTCTTTATGACTAATAAGTTTATACACAGCTATTATGAGGCAAAGTTGGTCAATCTCAAGTGTAGCAAGTGATTCAAAGCGTTATTTGTTTGATTCTTTTTTATCTGGCGCAGCCGCGGCGACATCGTATACCGGTGAACTAACATCCGACACCAAACTTCCGTTAAGTACCGCACCCAATTCCATTTCGACGGCTTTATAGTGAATGTCACCATTAATATTGGCATTAGCCTGAAGCTCCACATGGCCGCTCGAGGCAATATTACCTTTCACCGTACCGTTAATGACGACATGAGGAACATTAACATCGCCTTCAATTACACCAGACTCACTCAATACAAGCGTGCCATTATTGCTATCTTGTGCAGAGACATGGCCTTTAATATGTCCGTCAACACGCAGGCCGCCAGTAAACTCTAAATCACCTTGTAATATAGAGCCAGCACCAATTAGTGTATCAATGGTTTCAACAGGCTTACTTATTTTTTCTTTATTGCGCTTCATCATCTTTAACCTTCAATATTTTATTGAAAAGCCAATCACTCGTACTGAACGAGAGCTTAACTAATTCGAACGTTGTTTTATCATTATTGTTTTTCATTATCAGCATTAGAAACATTAAACCAACGCTCTAACACTGAACCATCTTGCAAACTAAGCTCAACTTTAAGTTTTGCATTTTCAGCGATCACAGACTTATCAATCGAACCAGAGAGCTGCTTAAAGTATTGGTAGCTTACGCTCCGACTACTAGATAGCGGCCAAGTTGACGTTGCCACATCATTCTCAAACAAGGTCGCTTTGAGATTGCCACGAACTTGGTGCTTATGCTTGATCGCTTGGACTAAGGTGATGTCAAAGCTTAGTTTACCTTGGCTATAAGTGTATTTAAGCTCTTGAATCGCTGGCCCTGACTGACCATCTTCTGGTGAGATAATACTTCTATAGAAGTCTAAGCGAGAGCCAAGAACACTGTTCTTCTGCTCAGAGTTGGCGTAAGCCTTGCTCATTTGCTTATAGGCTTCTTCTTGGATTTGCTGCTGGCGCTTAGAAAAAATCAAGCCCTCTTGCGAGACCGTCAACTCACCGCGCAAACCGGCAATGGTTTCATTTAGCTGGCTAATCATCATTTGATCTTGCTCATAACGCTCATGGCCTGAGCGCATACCCTGCCCATAGAAAAAATACACCAACGCGAACAGCCCAAACGCACTGCCAATCAGCAATATCATGAAGGTGTTTCGTGACATTTTTGGCTTAATAGAGAGGTCGTTTGTTGATTTTCTAATCATTTTTCATCAGTGCTATACCGCTCAAATGGCTGGTGGTGACTATGGTTGAACCGCAGGATTATTCAGGCCACTCACTTCGTCAATATTGAACATGATGTTCATATTTTGAATCGCTTGCCCAGCTGCGCCTTTGGTTAAGTTATCGATAACAGATAATACAACTAATTTGCCAGAGCCTCCGGCCTTGTGCAATGCAATTCTGCACATGTTAGACGTTTTTACTGAGCGTGTATCTGGGTGTGAACCCAACGGCATCACATCAACAAAAGGCTCATCACGATAACGAGCTTCATAGATCGCTTGAATACTTTCAATCGATTGATTCACATCGAGTAAATTAGCGTACAAGGTAGCATGTATACCACGCAACATAGGTATTAAGTGAGGCACAAACGTCAATGTCACATCAGCACCCGCAACTTCAGACAAATTTTGGGTGATTTCGGGGTGATGTCGATGACCTGCAACCGCGTACGCCTTAAAACTATCATTCACTTCACTATAAAGATTGGCAACGCTCGCCCCCCTGCCGGCGCCGGTAACACCAGACTTGGTATCGGCGACCAAATCAGAAAGGTCTATCAAACCATTTTCAATCAACGGTAAGAAACCTAGCGTCGTAGCCGTTGGATAACACCCTGGATTCGCAATAACTTGCGCTTGCTTAACGAGGCCTCGATTCACTTCAGGCATACCATAAACGGCTTGCGCTACAACATC
>JALZVW010000136.1 GCA_023301745.1 Arenicella sp.
GCAAGTAAAAAAATAGCCGAGAAGATCTCGGCTATTTTTACAACTTTCTGTCAAACAATTATGTCATGTGGAAAAAACATAATTTATTGCCATCTAGGTCATATACATACGAACCATAGAAAAAGTCTAGACGTTGGCCAGGTTCGCCTGCATCGGTTGCACCGAGTTCGATTGCTTTATTATAAAGCGCTTGAGCACCTTCTGGAGAGCCACCAGGAATGGCAACCATTTGGCCATTACCACAGCTTTGAACACCTTCATCAGCAGGAGTACACACCGCCAACATAGCGCCACCAGCTTCAGTGCCATAGAACTTGATGCGATCTAATTCCATTAATCGTTTACCACCGACGAGACTTAATAAATCGTCGTAGAATGAAACAGCTTTTTCTAGGTTCTTTGAACCAATAGTAGTATATCCAATCATTTTTAATACCTGTAGTTAGTACGTTAATTCACAAAAAGAGGGTCTCTAATCATCAACAACCTGAGAGGCGGCTCTTGAGTATCATTGAGTGAATTCATACTAATCTATCTATCAGTAGGTAGTCAATGTTTTTTGCGTATTATTTAAGGAAACAGTCTGATTAAGGTCATTGATACTAATTCTTATTCATTATTGCGCTTTACGGTTTTGATAAAATGTTGATGCCTTTGCTCGGTTGCCGCAGGCCTTCATACTGCACCAGCGCCGTCGTTTAGACTTTGATACGTCAAGAAAGACCAAAATACACCCATCTGCCGAGCACTGCTTTGTGTGGGCTAAGTTATCCGAAACCAACAAGTTAGCGAAGTCGGTTGCCACCTTTGTGAGTAAGCTCTTTGGGCTAAGAGGTGGATCCAAAGCTTTAAAACTAAACCCGGCCTCATCGGCAATTAACTTCTTAGAAATCTGGCGACGGTCTAAATGCTTATTCAATAAATTTAAGCCACTAGCTATATTTTTCGGCCCTAAGAGAACCCACTGCCGAATCAGCGTTCGCAGTTCTTTTAGTTGTCCCAGGTCTTGTTCGCTCATGCGTTCGTTTAGTAGCAAGCCTTGAGAATCGAGCCAAACTGACACCTGCGACGGCTCGATCAATAAATCCGTTTCTTCGCCGTTAAGCACAACAACCGTATTAACTAGGTCAAGGCAAAATCGATTAGCAATAAAGATAAATTTCATATAACCATTATAATCGCTTTAAAAGGTTAGTAAAGGCATGTTATATAACTGTCTATATTATTTATAACGGTTATTTTTAATCATTCTAGGAGGCAGTATGTTTACTCAAGGTGTTCATCATTTAGGAATCACAGTCAGCGATGTTGACCAAGCCGAGGCATTCTTCGTAGATCACCTCGGTTTTGAGAAGGCCGGCGGCAAGCCCGAGTACCCAGCTAAATTTGTTCGCGATAGCAATATTAAGTTGACCCTATGGCAGGTCAAGGATCAATCAAATATCAATGAATTTGACCGTCATAAAAATATTGGCATGCATCATTTCGCGTTGAAGCTGAGTGAGGTAATAAGCCTAGACGATATGTACACTCGCCTAAAAACCGCGGGTATCGAGATAGAGTTCGCCCCACAACCTTTAGGCGACTCAGGTTTAATCCATATGATGTGCTACATACCCGGAGGGCCGCGGCTTGAGTTGTTAGCTTAAAATTTCATGAACATTTATCTTTACACTAACGAGGCACCAATATGACAACAGTATTTCATCATGGCGAGTTGCTTATGCAGACGGAGTCGGGTGTAAAGGATCGGATTCACAAGCTCGGCAATGCCATGATTCGAGATCACGTTATCGATCAACACAAAGAGTTTTTCGAAATGTTGCCATATGTATTTGTCGCTCTTCAAGACAGTGAAGGCCGGCCATGGCTGAGCATGGCGCAAGGAGACCCTGGCTTCATTACCTCACCAAACCAGACGACCTTGAATATTAACGGCAAGGTAATCGGTTCAGACGCCTTAAGCTTACAAACGGGTGAGGACAAACCAATCGGGATCGTCGGCTTAGACCTAAGCACTCGCCGACGTAATCGCCTAAATGGTAACCTCAAAGCCAATGATCAAGATGGTTGTTTATCAATCGCCGTTAGTCACAGTTTTGGCAACTGCCCTAAGTACATTCAATTGCGAAACTTCGAGCCGAGCTCGAGTAGAATAGACCGGGAGCCTAAGGTTGATAATTTTACCGAGTTTAGTGAGTTCGACATAGACCTGATTAGCAAAGCTGACACGCTCTTTATTGCAAGTTCAGACAAAGCCAATGGCAATCTAGACGCGAACCACCGAGGTGGTAAGCCCGGCTTTGTGCGAGTCGAGAATCAAACCCAGCTTTGGTTTAACGATTACCCGGGCAATAATTTTTTCCAGACGTTTGGCAACATTCATAATTACCCAACCGTCGGCTTAATGTTTTTAAATTTTGAGTCTGGGGAGTTGTTACTTATGAGTGGTCAAGCACACCTTGTAAAGACCGGTAAAGCATCACATAACGATAAATTCTTAGCTCGGCGTTTCAATTTCACATTAGACACCGGGGTTAGACTCAAACATGCGGTTGAGGGAAACTGGTCATTTGAGGAAATGTCGCCGTTTCTTAACAACGACTTAGACTAAGCCTTGATCGCCAACTTATGTTTTGATCGCCAACTTAGAAAATAACAGCCTCCGGCTTCTGACACCATGCTAGTGGTCAAAAGGGCTACGCTTGAATTACTTTGTATCGATATTTTTTAAGTTTCAGAGCCCGTTCAATAGGGGCAAGTTAGTTCAACGCACTCGCTTCTTCAAGTACCAGCTGCGTTGATAAATCAAAGAAATTTAAATCTTTTTTTGAGGTAGAAATCATCATCGCGCCCTCTAGCAAAGAAAGGGTTTGTAAGGCCTTGTTCTTCACATTAGTCGTGACACCTATCTGCTGATAAGCGCGCTCAAGCCAATCAACGTTTCTATCAAAAAAATCATTAAGTTCGGCAACAATACTATCGGGTAATACAGATGTTTCAGTGGCGAGAATTCCACATAAGCACATACCTTTCTCGCTTATTATCGCATTGCGAAATGCTGAAATATAATGAACAACAGGGTTTTTTCCTGCCAGCATCAACTCTTCAGGAACACCAATTGCTCCAATAAAGTTATCGGTGTACCTTTTCGCCGTAGCAATACCGAGCTTTTCTTTAGTTTCAAAATGATAATGCACTGAAGAGCTTTTAATGCCGACAACATCGGCTACATTTCGAAAACTAAAACCGTAGTAACCGCCTTGGCGAATCATATCTTCGGTGGTGTTTAATATGGACTGTTCTGTATCTGACATTTTTTTGTAGTAATGATTAATGGCTAAATTCGCCGTACTTTAGATGTAATTGATAGACTAGCCTTCGATAAAGGCGGTATCTACTCAACGATTTTTAACTAAACTGACTTAGCCTTTGTATTTGTTCGTTAAGGGTTCTTAAATGGTTACGCTTGACCCATACTTTCGCTCCACTTGCCCCAACCCGCACATTAAGTGACGAACATCGCGGTAAACGAAGCCAACTGAGTTCATTAAGAGCGTCTTCGCCTTCGATAAAACTGCCCTCTAAAACAAGTATTTCAAGGCCATCAGCTACGTCGACCGCAATCGTAGAGTTCGCTTCCCAATACTCAATACTAACGTCTTCATATTCATCATTATATAACGGAACAAGCGAAACATTTTCAATGTATTCGTGGGCCACGGTTTGCATAGAGTTTGAATCTAAATTAACGTGCTGTCTGTCGTCAGGGCGAAACTGCCATAACTTGACGAACATCACACACCCTAATGCAGAGCCTGGTGTATGACGCGATTCAGGCGGATTACGAACGTAAGAACCGGCGGGGTAATCACCATGTTCGTCTTGAAATACGCCATCTAAAATTAAAAACTCTTCGCCGCCGGTATGAATGTGCGGTGAAAATTGGCTATTGGGCATGTATTTAACAATACTCGTGGCTCTGGCAAGCTCGGCACCAACTCGGTCAAGGGGTCGGCGGAAAACACCGGCCATAGGTGACTCTAACCACTGTTGAGCGGTGCTATGAACAACAACGCGCCGATCAAATTCTGAATTAATTTTCATATTGGGCTCTTCTTACTCAGTGCATCTTACACGATCAATAAGCAGATCGATCAATCTACCTATTGATAGGTAAGCTACGCTAACATCTATTTGAAGAATTTCAAATAGATTATTTTAAAAAAACCAAAAACCTCTCAAAATATCGGCCACGATGCTGTGATCAAAAAAAACCAGTATCCCGCCCAGAAATCACTTACTTCGATTCTAACATCGCACCTTCTTGAGCTACCGAAATCACATATGATCGGATCACCGCCGCTTGCTCAGAACCAAATTCTGATTTAAAACTAGCCATTCCTTTGTTTTCATACAGACCCTCTAAGACGACTTGGTTCCAAAGCGTTGCATCGTGTAGTGGCCCGCCATACCGAATATCTTGAATTAGGCCTCCGCCAATCGCCTTAGCACCATGACAAGCTGCACAATACTGACTGTAAAGCACTTTGCCCTGGGCTATGTCATTCGCTCTGCCAATTTGTTTGGGGGGCGCTACAAAATTTTCTTTATACGCCACGCTCGTTGGTAGCTGGGCCTTACCGCCGAGTTTGAAAACAAGCACTCGGCTATTGTTCCTCACGTCTGCATAGGCTTTGCTTAGATCACCATGCCCCAAACCGAAAACGCCCCCCCAACCGACCACGATGGCAACATATTGAGTGCCATCAACTTCGTAACTAACCGGTGCAGCAATAATGCCTGTGTCGGATGGGTAGCTCCATTTCAAGGCTCCATCTAGCGCGCCGAAGGCATTGAATTGACCTTTTGCTGTACCCTGAAATACAAGATTACCAGCGGTAGAAAGTGCGCCGCCATTCGAGACACCTTGATGTTTGAACCGCCACGCAACACTTTGCTTAATAGGGTCCCAGGCGAGCAAATACCCTTGCATGGTAGACACCACCGCGGCGACCTCTTCTTTGCCGGATGGCGGATCAAAGCTGATCAGGTCTAAGCCGAGGTTCCAGGCCTTAGTTAAGGGCTTAAAAGCGGTATCGGTGAGCATCGGAAACGCCATATCATGCACCGGGATATAAACCAAACCGCTCTGCGGGCTGTACGACATCGAGTGCCAGTTGTGCGCGCCGCTAGGGCCTGGCATGACAAGAAACAACTTACCAGTTTGATCGTAGCGAGCTTCTGGGTTAGGTATCGGCCGGCCATTCTGATCTAGTCCGAAAGCCCAGTTGACCGTGGCAAATGGCTTACCTGAAATAAACTCTCCAGTGGCTCTGTCTAGAACATAGAAAAAGCCATTTTTGGGTGCCTGCATCAACACTTTTCGCGTTTCGCCGGCGATCTCAAGATCGGCTAAGGTAATTTGTTGCGTCGCGGTAAAGTCCCAGGTTTCACCTGGTGTCGTTTGAAAGTGCCAGACATAATCACCACTGTCTGGCCGCAGTGCAACGATGGATGATAGAAATAAATTATCGCCGCCTTCAGGGCTTCTGATCGCTTGATTCCATGGGGAGCCATTACCGACACCGATATAGAGCAAATCTAATTCGGGGTCATAAGCCATTGAGTCCCAGACTGTGCCACCACCACCGAGTTTCCACCATTCGCCAGTCCAAGTATCGGCGGCCATTTTCATGGCATCGTTTTCAAAGCCTTTAGCCGGTTCTCCGGGCACGGTGTGAAAACGCCAAACCAACTCGCCGTTCGAATGATCATAGGCACTTAGGTAACCGCGCACGCCAAACTCAGCGCCGCCATTGCCAATTAGAACCTTGCCTTTAACCACTCGTGGTGCACCAGTAATGGTGTACGACTTCGACTTGTCGATCGTCAGTACCTTCCAATTTTCGGCACCTGTTTGGGCGTCAAGCGCTACCAGGTAACCGTCGAGCGTGCCAATGAATACTTGGCCATCCCAGAAAGCAACACCTCGATTAACCACATCGCAACAAGCATTAACGGCCCATGCGCGATCTACTTGAGGATCGTATTCCCAAAGCAATTCGCCCGTTACGGCGTTAAGCGCTTTAACCTTACTCCAAGCGGTTGAGACATACATCTTGCCGTCGACCACGATTGGCGTGGCTTCTTGCCCGCGTTGAGTGTCTAAATCAAAGTACCAGCCTAAGCCTAGGTCAGAGACATTATCGGCATTGATTTGAGTCAATGGGCTGAAGCGTTGCTCGTCATAAGTGCCACCATGAGTAAGCCAGTTTTGCGGCTCAGAGGCCGCCTGTTCGAGCCGCAGATATTCTGGCGACTCTACTTCGCTGATTTCGTGGGTGGGCTGTTCTTTATTATCGCTTGAGCCATCACCACAGGCAGTCAAACAACTAATGACTAGAAACGATAAAACTAATCTTGGCAAACCAATTACACTCATCCCAACCTCTATTCACTTACAGCGCGACTAATCTAAATTAACCAGCCGCAAAAATTAATATGGCTCATCATTGCTAAGCTACTTTGAGTTACCTTATCAACAACTCCATATTGACCCTCTATTTACTTTTCGGGGCCGTCTCACTCGCTAACCATTTATTCAATGTTTCGTAAAAATGTCGCATCTTCGACTCTTGATAGCTAGCAAGAATTATTTCGCCTTTAGGGTGATTTCGCATGCCTTTTTGAACCATTGGATGGTTCAAAAAATCTTGGTTGAATACCTTTAACAAGTAGCCATTAAATCCGGGTGCTTCGGTGTAATCGTCTTCTAAATCGAGAAATGTGCACTCAGCCGCAGGTGGTCGCTCTGCCCCCTCAGGTAAGGGCACCATATACATAACTTCATGCAGAGATTGTTCTGGGTTATCACCATCAGGACGAAACCGGTAGAAGATAGGGTTAAAGTCAGCCCACGGGCTTAAGTTAGGAAACACACTGTAGTAAATCGCTTCGTTAAAGTCTGAGTCGCTGACCGTGTCAATGTGATCGCCAAACGCTGGGCGGTACATTTCTCGAAACGCCGCGGCGCGCGCACCACGGTAACCATAAGCATCTCCATAGGGCAGTGTAATCGGAGTTTCTTCATCACCCTTTTGTATTTTTCCACCTACCCAGTTACATAAATGCGGGTCCGCGAACTGAATGTCACCTTCAATGTGATTGCCGTACATATCGAAGATTCCAGATTTGCCCTTTTTATCGGTAACCGACAAGCGGTTTTCCTCTATACGATCATACTGGTGGCCGCTGAAAGGGTGACAAAAGCTTTGGTAGTTCAAGCCATTCGGGTAAGGGTTGTAATCAGCTGATAGCTCGCCCATATGTGGGCTTGCAGGCCCTACTGCCGAGATAGCACGAGAATAATTGCCCCATACATCATACTTAGAATTGGCATCGGCAAAGGTCGGCAACAATTCTGGGTGTGTTGCTATCACGTGATAACTTTCCATAAACGCGTCTTGCGCGATCTTCCAATTGCACGGCACGCGTTTAATAAGATGCGCGGCTTTATAGCGTTGCTTGAAAGGGATTTTAAAATGGCGGTCAAAATCGCCAATAAAGTCTTCTAATGGTTCGCAATCAGGGTCGGGATTAATAAACACAAACCCTCCCCAGTGACCGACATTCACTTCTTGCAAAGAATATTCTTCTTTGGTGACGGTCGGGAAATCCCATTCGCAAGGTACTTCTTTCAAATCACCTTCTAGCGACCACGACCAGCCATGAAATGGGCAGCGCAAAACCTTTAAACCCTTACGGTGGTCGTCGCACAATGCTCGGCCTCGATGCATGCATGAATTTGGAAAGGCTTTTACTTTGTCTACGGCCGTGCGAACAATAATGAATGATAAGCCCGCAATATCGTATACATGCGTATCGCCAACATTGGGTATGTCGTCTTCATGGCAAGCCATTTGCCAAACACGTTTCCATAATCGCTCTACTTCTAGATCATGTTCTTCCTTGCTCCAAAAACGATCTGTTTTAACTTTGGTGACACCTGGCTCCATCGGTGAATCTTCAAGATAAACCTCAGGCGGCGGAACCGCGTCGCCACTTGCTAAATCATTATAGGAAATCCCATTGGAACGATCTTTGCCTGTTACAGTCTCTACCATCTTATTATTTGCTCGATTACAATATTCTTAGCCTTAAAATACCATAGCAATAGCAACTGGTGAATTATCTATTTGGCCAGCATCATTTATCTAAAAAATTGGGAAACACCGGTTAGATCGATACAAACCTGTCAACAGCGACTCAAAACACAATCACATTAGACTAGCACTTTCGACACTCGCATCAATTGTTGGCTGTGGCAAAATAGATTAATAGCTCGCTTAGTTTCGCGATTATTCAGACAACCTCAAACAATATAGGGAATGTGCATGAGTGCTTCGCTACAACCAATTGCTCCTAACCTCTGGTCAGAAGGCCCTAACCCCCAGCTTCTTGGCGCACGCGATGCCAGCGGTAAAATAGTGTTCCCGATACCAGAAGGTGAGGCGGCTAACGACGTGGAAGTAATCAAGCTTTCTCGCACAGGCACACTGTGGTCGTACACAAAACAAGAGTTTCAACCTAAGCCACCGTATGATGGCCCTGAAGAGTTTGTACCTTTCTTAGTCGGCTTTATCGAGCTGCCCGGGGAGATCATCGTTGAGAGCCATATTGTTGAAACCACCCTTGAAGAATTAACCCTAGGCATGAAAATGGAATTAGTCATCAGTGCGTTTGATGAAACTCGTTCTATGTTCGCCTTTAGGCCCGAGCAGCCAAACAACGAGGTAGTAAGATGAGTGATGTATACATAATCGGCGCGGGCATTCATCAGTTTGGCCGTACAGAAGAACGTACAGGCCGAGACCAAGGCGTATTCGCGGTGCGTGAAGCTTTGAAAGACGCAGGCCTAGAATGGTCAGACGTACAATTTGCCAGCGGTGGCTCACACGCGGCAGGCAAAGCTGACATCATGCTCAACGACTTAGGGCTAACCAGCATACCGTTTATTAATGTATTTAATGGATGTGCTACCGGTGGCAGCGCATTGGCTACGGCCAAATCGGCAATTGCCGCAGGGGAATGCGATATCGCTTTGGCGGTCGGCTTTGACAAACACCCTCGAGGTGCGTTTGCCGCTGACCCGAAGGCCTATGGCTTGCCAGACTGGTATGGCCAAACGGGCATGATGATGACCACTCAGTTTTTTGCACTAAAAATGCAACGCTACATGCAATTGCACGACATTAGTCGTGAAACACTGGGTAAAGTGGCGGCGAAGTCGTTTCGCAACGGTGAAAAAGCCGAACATGCTTGGCGCCGAACGCCGATCGATTTAGACACCATTATGAACTCACAAATGATTAATGACCCGCTGACCAAATTTATGTTCTGTGCGCCCGCTGAAGGCGGCGTTGCATTGATTTTGGCCAGCGAGAAGAAAGTGCGAGAACTGGGTGCTGACGCGGTGAAAATTTCAAGTGTTACTATTCGCTCACGCCCACCCGGTTCGTTTGAAGTATATGCGCCAACCATAGATGTCGTTAACGGTGGCAAACCAACCATACTTGCATCGAAAGCCGCTTATGAACAAGCCGGTATTGGCCCAGAAGATATTGACCTTGCTCAACTGCAAGATACCGAAGCCGGTGCCGAGATCATGCACATGGCCGAAAACGGTATTTGCGCCGACGGCGAGCAAGAGAAGTGGATAGCCGAGGGCCGAACCGAACTCGACGGCAGCCTACCGATTAACACTGATGGCGGCTGTATTGCTTGCGGTGAACCAATTGGCGCAACAGGCTTACGCCAAGTATATGAAAATGTCACACAATTGAGAGGCCGTGCTGGCCCTCGCCAAATAAAGAACAAACCTAAAACCGCCTACAGCCATGTCTATGGCGCGCCGGGCTTGTCAGGAATTACCATATTGGAGGTCTAGTGCCAAAACGTATTGATGCTCACTTTGTGGCCGCCGGCCGATATCATGATATCGACTTCGCTCGCTTAGAAATATTAAAGCTGTTAGCTGAACACCCAGAAATCAGAACCACGGTAGCCTGTGACTACAGCGACACCGATCGCTTAGACGAATGCAGCTTTCTAATCACCTACTGCTGCGACTTAATGCCAAGCGAAGAGCAAATGGCTCGAATAAAAACATGGCTCGAAGCTGGCGGAAAATGGTTGGCATTACATGGCACCAACTCCATTTTAAAATTTGTTGAAGGCGGTGTCGATACACCAAACCTCAGGCCTGATGTGATGGACGTGTTGGGCACTCAATTCAAGGCGCATCCACCGATCGGCAATTTTATGGTTGAGGTGGTAAACAAAGATCATGAACTCAGCCAAGGCATTGACGATTTTGAGATAAACGACGAACTCTATTTATCAGTAACAACCGCCAAAATTGATGTACTGATGACCACCACTTTCGAGGGCGAGGCAACCGGTTTTACGGATGATCAGTGGCCGAAAACAACCGTGCCCATTTTGTATACCAGAGAGCTCGGCGACGGCGAAGTTGTGTACAACACCTTAGGCCACTGTCGTGGCCATTACGACTTGCCTGGCATTCGCGATTTTAACCCAACCCCAGACAAATGCGCTTGGAATTACCCGGTGTACTACGAACTGCTGCGCCGCGGTATTACGTGGGCTAAACGCAGCGAATCGTAAGCACCCACTGCGGCACAAAGACTATCTTTAAAATTGAGCAACCCGACCATGACCAATACCAATGACCTCGTACTTTATACCTTAAAAGACCGGGTCGCGATCGTGCAGCTAAATGACCCTGAATCACGAAACGCCATGACCCCCGAAATGGGTGAAGCATTGGCGGCGGCGATTGAACGTGGGGCAAAAGAAGCCAACGCGATCGCTCTAATTGGTGGCGAAAAAGCGTTTAGCGCTGGAACAAACTTGAAGTCCAGTCGTATGGATAATATTAGCCCCGACGTAGATATGGGGGAAAAGCTCGAACAACTTTATAACCCACTACTTCTAAAGATACGCGACTTACCAATCCCCCTTGTCTCGGGTATATCGGGCGCCGCCGCAGGTGTTGGCTGCTCAATTGCCCTCATGGGGGACATCATTATTGCTGGAGAGTCTGGGTTTTTCCTGCAAGCATTTTGCCATGTTGGCTTGGTGCCTGATGGTGGTGCCGCTTACATACTTTCAAAATCAGTCGGCCGGGTTCGAGCCATGGAGCTGATGCTCTTAGGTGAACGCTATCCGGCAAAAAGAGCCTATCAAGATGGCCTAATTACCAAAGTCGTAGACGATGATCAAGTAGCGGCAACCACGATTGAGTATGCAAGCAAGCTCGCCCATGGTCCGTCTGTGGCGCTCAGCTTAATTAGAAGAGCCGCATGGGCCTCACTCGATTCAAGCTTTGAAGAGCAATTGGAACTCGACCGAGAGAATCAGAGAATCGTTGGCCGCACACAAGATTTTCGCGAAGGAGTTAGCGCATTTAGGGAACGGCGCAAGCCAGAATTCAAGGGAAGATAGTCGTTCAATATTCTGTTTATTCGCGGACTCTAATGTCTGTATTGGAGCCGCTTCTGCGGTT
>JALZVW010000137.1 GCA_023301745.1 Arenicella sp.
TGCCGCTTTCGCACAACTTAAAATTTTAAACATAGCTCACCCGAAGTCGTTCCAGCTTTGACATCTGGTTATTAACAACTTATTTATTTATTTAGATTTGAGTCCAATTTAGATTGCGTAACAAAAGTGGCAAGTTTTTTTTGAATCTGGGGGGACTTGACAAACATGAATACACAACTAGATGAACCAAGGGTACTCTGTTTTAGCTAAATAACGAAGTCCCACTTGCAAAAAAACTGTAAAAGAATGTGAAACTCGGCAAAAAAATGCCTTAATTTACATGAAATTAGCGTTTATTTAGCTTTTTAAACACATTGGTGAATCGGGTGTGCGAGCGAAAATCAGACATCGCAATAGACTCTCGGTCATGTATAACAATAAGGCTGGAACGTGTGATAGTAAACCGACCATCCTGAGGAGAGCTGAAATAGCGGCCCCATTGCCTTCACCCAAATTATTTAAAAGGCCTGCCACAGGATCGATGGCACCGTTGATTTCAGCAATCTGACATTTAACTTAAACGTCGCGAAAAACCACCGCATTGCTAAGCTAGAGCATAATATCGATAAATAAAGGCCAAAAAAAATCAGCCCTAAGTGGCTGATTTTCTTCATTATCTGATTGGTGGCTATGGGTGGACTTGAACCACCGACCCCAGCATTATGAATGCTGTGCTCTAACCAACTGAGCTACATAGCCTCAATCAGATTTAACTCGGGCTTGCCGAGAGGGGCGCAATATACTAGTGCCTATATTTTCAGTCAATAGTAATTTCAGAAAGTTGTAATATTATATTTCACTTCACTTAAGCGACCGATTCAATCACCAATAACGAGCAAAACACGCCGCATAAATCGGAGCTCGAAAAAATCAAAAATTTTGTTGGTTTATCTACTTTTAAGCTTCTTTATAGTACTAGCAAGATTAGCGTTTAAAATACCTCTTAAGCAAACAAACTATCATTGTAAAAAAGCCTGACCAATTCAAGCCAGCACTGTTATATTTGAATCCACTTATATTAGATATTAAGCCAACTAATACATTAGCGCTCAGGGCTTTGCCAATCGATTAGCATCATGACAATCCTTGACACCTAAATTCGCCAATTTAGAAGTGACACACCAACGGTATAAGCAACTGATTTTTAATAAATTAATCACACGCACCCGTTAATTGTTACCATTTGGTTTTAGGGCTTGTGCCAGATAGGCAATTCTCGCTAGTGTTAGAGATAGATAGTCATTTTTTACAATCAAAGTTAAGTTGATAATCATGAAAATAAAACAATTCGTTGCTGGCGTTATCGCTACTGCTCTGCTTCTTGCGTCAAGTGCATCATTTGCAGGCTTTCCAGATGATTTCTCAGACGTGATTTGGATCGACCCAGATATATCATCATTTCCAGTGACGTCTACTATTAGCGCGAACGTGTCTGGCTCGAGGCTACAGATACAAGATACAAAACGGTCTGTATGGCCGCGTCGATTTCATACAGATCTGCAGAGCGATTGCTGTAATCGCTCACTTTGGATTTTCATAAAACTTGATGGCCAATGGTATGCCGCCACCTTTGAATATATGAGATTTAGCCAGATAGATAAGCTGGCCGAAGCGGTTAATGGCGGCCAAATC
Organism: Arenicella sp.; assembly: GCA_023301745.1. Taxonomy (GTDB): domain Bacteria; phylum Pseudomonadota; class Gammaproteobacteria; order Arenicellales; family Arenicellaceae; genus Arenicella. The sequence goes on from JALZVW010000137.1 coordinate 1,633, forward strand.
AAGCGCGCTCCGTTTAGCAGCACTGGTTATGAGTGGCACCCTGCCGAAGGCGAAGTTTATGGTTTCATGACCAGTGGTATGGCTCGTTTTAATTTAAACAATCTGAATGTTAGCGAACGAAGCAATATTAGCCTCTATCGCTGGGAAGTCGGGCCAACAGATAATGTTATTTTTGAAGAAGCGGTTCGAGGGTCAAACGGCCGCCCGATTGGCGATGGCGGCACCGTAGAGCCAGTCGATTCAGAAGAGCCAGGAGTCTGTGTCGAACCCGATGCTCCTGAGGTCGAAAATAATACTCACATTTATGATGGGTCAGCAATCGGGAACCTAGTCGTTAGTGGGCCATTGCTTAATGAGAATGCGAACTACTCTCAGGATATTACCATCACAGTGATGGATGATCGCTCGCTGAGCTTTAGAGCTGGTGGCGAATCCTTTTCAACACAAATTCAAGACGATGGCAGCTTCACTGGCCGCTTTATCATTGATATTCTTGGTCAGTGTGAAGTAGAGGTACTGGTTAACGGAACCGTGAACGGTACAAATTCATCTGGCACAGCAAGCAGCAGCGATAGCTGCCTAGGCAATACCGCCGAATTGACAGCAAGTTATAGCGCAATATCGGCCACTGTGCCTAGTTACATAGATCAGCGCCCCGCTACCGCACGACCGGCACGAGTTTGCGCTAGCGATGTAACAATGCCCCCAATACTAAACTTATTACTTGATCAGTAACGCTGGCGCAACATTCAAATAACTTTGTTTTTGAAACAAAAAGGCCGGTATTGTAATCGGCCTTTTTGTAATCCTGAGGTAACGTTAGACAAACGATTAACAGCGATCGTTTTTAGAGAGTACCTCTTCGGTGCTAGGCTTATTTATGCTTATTAAAGCCTAAGTGAACCCTAATTAATAGTTGGTGTATTCCTCTCCACTATTACTATCATCTTGTTTTACCTCTCGCTGGAAGAACCCGGCAATACGATTGCTCAAGCGATTTGTAGTCTGTTGAATAAAATGCTTTTCTTGCTGACGGTTCATCGCGATCGCATTAATCGCGTCGTCTTCTTCGGCTTGCCAACGCGCAACGCTGGCGGCTATTGCCTCCATAATCTCAGGTTTTCTATCAAACAAGGCATGTAAGGAATCACTGCCAATCTCCCATACCGCACACTCCTCTTTCGCTCGAATCGTGGTCTTTTGAGGGCTGCCCGTTAGTAGTGCCATCAAACCCAAAGTTTCGGACTCTCCCACAGTTGCCATTAAGGTTTCACTACCCTTTTCGTCAACTTCATAAACATCGGCTGACCCAGAAGCGATCAAAAACATCGATGAACGGGGAGAACCTGCGCGGATGATTTTTTCAGGGGGGCCAATAATATGTAATTCAGCACAGCGTGCTAGCTCTTCCATATCTTTAGGTGTCATGCCTTCAAACATTGGAACTTGATTGAAGCGCTCAACCAGAGAACGCCAAGTTGCATCATCGTATGCAGAATTTGGCAAACTTCGAGCGGCTTCATCGGCACTATTGAAGTTCAGTTTACGTTGTTGAGCAAAACGAATACCTTTGCGAGCAAATCGATACCAGATGGCGTTCATGAACTCATCACTGGCTTTCCACCAATCATCAAAGTGTCGTACATAGAAATGTATTCGATATTGAATGCCTCTTTCATCGCTATCTACGTAGCAAGCAAATTGCCAAGGATGCTCAACAATATGAGGGCATTCTTTCATAGCCGCCTCACATTGATCGATAACCACTCTTGGGGGCACGTTATATTCAACACGAATAAACTGCACTCGCCGCGTAAGCGAGCGTGGCCGGTCTAGATTTCGAATTTTGCTGGCGGCCAACTTAGTGTTTGGCACGACGACATGGTTGTTGTCCATGTCTAAATAAGTGATGCTGCGCCAATCAATTTCTTTCACATAACCCCATTCATCATTAAGTTGAATAAGGTCGCCTTTCTCAAATGGGGCATTGATATTAATGGCCAAACCGGCAAACACTTCGTCAATCTGGGCGCGAGCCGAATACGCGATAACCAGTAGCACCGCGCCTGATGCCGTTATCAAGCCGGTAATAGACTGATCATAGACGAGGCCAACAATAAGAATGATCGCAGACAAATACAACAACACCGTGACAAGGTATTGGATCAACAAAGGCACCTTAGAATCTCCCTCCCAAGTCAACCTGCGCGGGTAAACAAAATGCTTGATCAAAGCATTACAGAAGTACGCGATACTCAACCAAAATAATGAGCCATTAACCCTTTTAAGCTGATCTAGGTCTAGCCAAGCTAACCCGCTCAGTTGACTGACTGCCGGCACGATTACTTGACCGAATAATGCGTAGGCTGATCCAAAAGCAATGACCGCAATAAGGCCGAGTACATTAGTGTATCGCTTACTTATGAATATGCGATGGGCCGCCAGCGCAAGCAGCGCAATAAAAAGCACTATTAGTAATAAAAGCTTTGTTGTTAGCATGCTTGAAACCACCTATTAACGACGTTTTCGACTTTGCTTCAAGTCTGAAAAAGTGAGCCACCTTAAAACCGAAAAGTACTCTCCACAGTTAACTGAGTCAATCAAATTAGCGACGGTTTATTTCACATTCACAGACAACAAGCAGGCACCTATGCATTAGTGAGTATTACGGCTTGCAAAATTGGCTCTGGGACTATCGAAAAACCGATATCGAGACACCTCAAATTAGCCATTCGCCTAAACACTCACTCTCATTTTGGCGATTGACGCATTAGAAATGAAAACACTCTTTCAGAGCCATCGCTGATAGCAAAAACTTTTCATTGCCGTATTATCTTTAACATCGAGTAAATACTTTAAATTGCTGTGGCAGCGACCTAGGTACGGTTAGCACAACAGCCACACCATTCGAGTACCTACCAATTAACTGATAAGAGATTCAACGGCCTCCTTGACTCTTCATAATGGGATACTAATAATTAATTCTGATATGGAAAAAATATTTATTACAGCGGAAGAACTTCTGCGCGATTCATTCAAATTAGCTAAGTTGGTTCACGACAGTGATTTTGACCCCGACTTTATTATTGGCGTATGGCGCGGTGGTGCACCGGTAGGCATTGCGATTCAAGAGTATTTGGATTTCTCGGGAGTTGTTACTGACCATATTGCGATACGGACCTCATCTTATACAGGAATTGATCAGCAGGAAAAAACGGTGCAGGTACATGGTTTGGACTATATCGTGGAAAATATTAGTGCTACCGACAATGTATTGCTGGTAGACGATGTATTTGATTCAGGGCGAAGCATTGATGCCATATTCGAGAGTTTAGCCATTAAGGCAGGCCCCAACATGCCTAAGAACATTAAAACAGCTTGCCCGTGGTACAAACCTAAACGCAATGTCACTGGCCGCACACCGGATTACTATATTAACAAAACCGATAGCTGGTTAGTGTTTCCACATGAGTTAAAAGGATTATCACGACAAGAGTTAGCCCAAGGTAAGCCGAATATCGCCGATCTGTTGCCCTATATTACTGTTTAAGATCTGCCACATAAAGCTGGTAAAGCTTTGGCTCCATGATCGAGTTCACAGGGGCATCTAATTTGGCGATATCTTTGCCAAACACGGCCGATGCTTGCATGGTACTTGCTGTTAGCGATTTGGTGTCTACATCAAACGACCATTGGCTTGGAAACGTTGATTGGTTTCTGGCCATATGAAAGCCCCAAATTCCAAACGACGGTAAGGCTGTTTGGTAGCTATAGGTATTGTCAAAGACAGCTCCTAAGGTGCTCTCAATAGACCAGTAAACATTACGAGTAAAAAAAGGCGACGAACTCTGCGTGACTAATATGCCATCGGGCACCATGCGCCGTTGAATCATGGTGTAAAATTCTCGTGAATAAAGCTTATTAATCGCCTCATTATGAGGATCGGGCATATCGATAATGACCCGATCATACATAACGCCAGGCTTGTTAATGAAGCTAAAGGCGTCTTCGGCAAAGGCGGTGAGTTTTTCAGACGACATGCTGTTTTTATTCAAACGCCTAAGCATTGGTAGTTCGGTGCCAATTCTTAGCATTTCGGGATCGATATCAACCAAATGAATCAATTCAACTTTGTCATGCTTAAGTATTTCACGCACAGCTAAGCCGTCACCACCCCCAAGAATTAGGACCTTCTTCACCTCACCTGGGATCGACAGCACCGGATGAACCAAATACTCATGGTAGCGATACTCGTCGCGTGATGAAAACTGTATATGACCATCAATGTAGAGACGTTGATCACGATTAGACGTTGATCGAGTCACAACTAACTTTTGATATTTAGTCTGCTCTGAATAAACAATTTGGTCAAAGTACAATTGCTTTTCAGCGAAGCGTGTAATTTGCGAGCCATAAACAATAAAGATAAAAAGCATTGCTAAAATCGCGACGCAGGCAAACAGCAAGTTTTTAAAATTATTGAGATGCCTTCGAAAAATAAATACGTTGACGGTGGCTATCAAAATATTGATTAAGCCAATCGCAAACGACGATTGAACAAGCCCTAAGCTAGGTAATAACAACAAAGGGAAGGCTACCGAACCGATAAGGGCGCCTAAATAATCGAGAGACATCACATTAGCGATGGAATCGCGTACTTCGTTTTTCTGTGACAGTAGTGCCGTCAAAATCGGAATTTCCATGCCAACTAAAGCGCCGATAATTAAAATCAGCGTGTACATAGTTAGTTCATACAACGGCCGAGCAAACGGAAACGCCATGAACAACAACGTGCTGCTAATACCGCCGACTAACGCAATCGCAATTTCTATGGTGACGAAGTTACGAATGTACTCTTTATCGAAAAATTTAGAAATCCAAGACCCTACCCCCATGGCGAACATGAAAAAGCCAATAGTCAGCGAAAATTGGTAAACGCTGTTTCCTAGCAAATAGCTTGAAACAGTACCAATAATAAGCTCGTAGACAATGCCACAAAGGGCAACAATAAGAATCGAGAACAGCAGCACACCCGCTTGTGCGCGACTAAGTGATGTAACTGGGGAGGAGCTATTAGACACAAGAATGGCCTATCTATTGATGAGCATGAACGCGCTCAGTATGAGTGAAAGTAAAAACGGCTTAAGCAAACACTTAAGCCGTTAATCTAATTGCTGTTAAGCCCAACGCGACCAAATCAGCATAATAGAGGGCTACTTACCGCGTGAGTGACTACCAGAACCAGCACGAGAGCGAGCGGCTTGTTTTGCGGATTGAGTCTTTTTACTTGCTGGGTTTGCGCCTGATGCACGTTGACGGCTCAACATGCTGCCAATCAGCATGCCTGTCAACAAACCAGTGCCACTGAAGCGCGAATCGCTAACCGCGCCACTGCCACTGGTAGCGATAACTCGCGAGTTTTCGCCATCAACTTCGATCATGTATAGGGCTTCATCACGATCAAAATCACCATTCGCATTCGCATCTATAAATGCAATAAGAGAAGCGTCTTGTTGAGGCAATACTGAAATTTTCTCTGCGTGAATCGCCGGCGATGCTGAATTGTAGTTAACGGCGAGGTCTTCACTAAACTGAAGAAACGCGCCGTCTTCGTTGTTTTCTTGTGCCGTTGCTAATTCCGGATGATTTTCTTCAAACGCGTAGATGGTTTCTACTGTTACGTCCAACACTTGGTTTAGATCGATATCATCGACCACAGACTTGGGACCGGAAAAGTTAGCGTATAAAAAATACCCAGCGATCAACGCGATTGGTACATAACGAATGAGGTTGTTCATTGTAACTCCGTTTCTAAATTAGAGATTTTCTTGGTAGGGAAAAGTTAATTATTTTGTCTTTAAATTGGTATTGCGTTCTAAAACACACTAGCCAATTCCTTCAAGGTCATGCGAAAAATGCAGTTCGTGCAAGCCCTCTTCATAGTAGTCCTTAAGTTGCCCAACATATTTAAACCCAACAGCCTGAAGAGGTCTGTGGATTAGAACCAAATTAGATGGGAAAGTCAAAAAGATCTTCCGCCCGCCTTGCTCTTTTACCGAACTAATACCAAGTTCGAGGTCTTCAGGGGTAAAACTTCGCTTACCGAAGAAACCGGCTGACTTTTCAACGATCCAGGCAAAGGTATAGGCACCATCTGTTTCAGCAATTTCGAATAAACCATTAAAGCGAATTACCGGCTTCTCATCGGCAACGGATAGGTCTTCTGATTGAGGTGTGAGCTCAAGCCCTAGTATAGTTTGAGATTCTCCATCGTCATAAAAGTCTTGGCCAACGACTTCAACCTCAAAACCGAATGATTTATACATGCTAAGCGCCGCTGCATAGACATTTTTACCGTCTTCTTCATAATCGGAGACTTTAACAAAAATTTTTCTCGCATCTTGTTTCCGCAAGCGATCAAGCACATCAGCTAAGAGCTTCTTACCCAGACCTTTGCCTTGGTAGTCTTCATCAAGGTATGTCCATGACAAGTAATACGTGGCATCGCAGTTTTCAATTTCTCGATAACCACTAATGCCAAGTACATCATCGCCATCAACCAAAACAAAATGTCCTTCAACACCTTCATCTTGAAACTCGGCCTCAGCGGCTTCGCCATCGTCGTCGTCGTGATCGCTAATGATCTCGATTACCGATGCGGTGTCACTCATATACATTGCTCGTACTTGAGTGCTTTCTAATAGGTCGGTCACTATGTCTACCTTAGTCTGTATTTAATTTGGGGGTTCAACTGCGCGCTTATTGCCGGTTCTTTGGGTCTTGCCAGATATCCAATGGGTCTGCCTTTTGATTCCAGCCATAATACGGGTGATTAACTAACATCTCCTCATCTTTGAATATCAAGACTAAGAGAGCGCCAGCGGCAAAACCACCGACATGAGCCCAAAACGCCGTGCCACCGCCGGTTGCGCCGATAGAGGAAATGCCGCCTAAAACTTGCACGCCCACCCAGTAACCCAACATGGCGATAGCCGGTATACGCACGATCATGATAAATATCAACATGTGCACCTTTACTTTGGGGTACAAAATTATATAAGCACCCATGACACCACCAATAGCGCCAGAAGCACCAACCATCGGAATCATTGAAGAAGGGTCAGAGAGTATTTGTGCGGCCGCCGCGGCCAAGCCAGAAAGAATATAGAAGATGAAAAACCGAGCGGTGCCCATCGAGTCTTCGATGTTGTCGCCGAAAACCCATAAAAACCACATATTGCCAATGATGTGCATCCAACTTCCATGCATAAACATTGACGACACGAGCCCACTCCATTCTCCGCTAGCGCGACACACCCGTTGACCATTGCCGTCACTAAATAAGTCACCCGGAATTAGGCCGTAATTACATACAGAGGCATTTAATGCGCTCTCATTGCCAAACCCTTGTAGCAATACCCACGCCAAAACATTCAAACCAATTAAGGTATAAGTCGCTATCGGCGTAGCGACTTGCGGATTGTCATCACGAATCGGAATCATAATAAATCAATGTAAACCAAACAACGAGTTACCGCTATATTGCGGCTCTGCTGAACACTACCCGGTCGCTAAATATTAAATACTTTACGAAAATCAAACTTACCGTTTTCATCTAACATAGCGGTGCGGTATCGACGCATACCCTTGACCCAACGAGATGGGTCATTAGCGCGGTTGCGATAAAACTCAGCAACCTCAGGGTGAGTTAAAATCATAAATGTTTCGCTCTCAATACCGTTAACAATGGTCGCGGCGCAGTCTTCTGGTGTGATGACGCCCTGCAATTGCTTACCACGTGCGTCTTCAGGTACCGCTAAAATATTTGTATCTACGTATTGCGGGCAAATAACGGATACTTTGATGCCATCGTCATTGTGCCCTATGGCCAATGACTCAGCAAACGACACTGCAGCATGTTTAGTTGCGCTATAAGCCGCATCAGCAATTTGCACTAACAGGCCGGCAGCCGATGCCGTGTTAACTAAATAACCATCGCCTCTCTCTAACATTTTTGGCAGCAGGGCCCGAGATGCCCAAACGTGAGACATGACATGCAGCTCCCAATTTTTTTGCCAAACATCATTGCTCGCCGATGCCACATTATCGGGTTCGCCAACGCCAAAGCCCGCGTTTGAAACAAATAGATCAATATCTCCTAATTGAGACTCCGTTTCTCTAATTAAATGTTGGATATCGCTCTCACGGCTGACATCACACGCGACGGCAATACCGCCAATGTCCATAGCCACTGCTTGCGCTGCATCAATATTCACGTCAGACACCACCACCTTGGCACCTTTTTCAGCTAACGCTCGACAAAGAGCGGCTCCGATGCCACCGGCACCGCCGGTTACGACAGCAATTTTATTATCTATATTCATAGTATATTTATAGCACCAATGATGTGATGTTGACAGCAGAACACATTTTCTCAACAGCGCTGGCGTATTCTCTACTTGTGAAGAAAAATCAACAACAAGATCGAATTAAGATTGTCGTTTACGGCGGCAATGGCTTTGTGGGCACACGCGTTGCAAAAGCACTCTACGAACGCGAGGTATGCGCCGTTTGCCTTAGTCGCACTGGCCATAAACCACTTCACTTGAAAGACCGTAAGTGGAGCGAGTCTGTGCGTTGGTGCAAAGGCGACGCCAGCTCACCTGATACGCAATTACTTGAACGTTTAGACGGACTCGTCACTTTAGTTGGGTCACCACCAGTGCCGACAATGTCTAAGGAAGCGTATAACGAACAAGTTTTTACCAACGGTACTGCAAATGCCAACGCCATTCGAGCCGCGGGCGAAGCCGGCATTAAGAGAGTTGTACTATTGGGCGCCCAAATTCCGTCGCCACTGCGCAGCAAGCGTTTCGGCTACGCCGCAGGTAAGAAGCTAGCAATGGATGCGGCTGAAGAGTTTTCTAAGCTTTCAAATGAACATCGGGCCATCGTGATTCAGCCAGGCGTGATTTACGGCCGTCGATATTTAAAAAGTGGCAAAGCAATTTCACTCGATACCCTTTTCAAACCAATGTCGTGGATCATGCCATGGCAATTTGTCAGTGTCGAAAAGGTTGCCGATCGGATAGTAAGCGAACTACTTTGCAATGAGCCCAATAAAGATCAGTTTATTGTTATAAAAAACAATCAAATTTAGATCTACTCGGCTAAAACTTTCCTTAACCTGAGCATCGTCTCAGGTGTACACTTGGCGGTGTAAATTCACTACCGTGATACACCACGAGGAAACCCATGGATACTAAAGCAGCCGTTGCTTTCGCCGCTGGCGAACCACTGAGCATTGAAACTGTACAACTAGAGGGGCCGCAAGCCGGTGAAGTTGTTGTTGAGATTATGGCAACGGGCGTCTGCCACACTGATGCGTTCACCTTGTCCGGCGACGACCCCGAAGGAGAGTTTCCGGCGATTCTTGGCCATGAAGGCGCAGGCATTGTGCGTGAAGTTGGTCGAGGTGTTACCTCACTAAAACCTGGCGATCATGTAATACCCCTCTACACACCCGAATGCCGCGAGTGTGACTATTGCCTTCATCCTAAGACTAATTTGTGCCAAGCTATTCGGTCAACACAAGGCCAAGGCCTAATGCCAGATGGGACCTCGCGCTTCTCGTTTCAAGGTAAGCCTTTGTTGCACTATATGGGTTGCTCAACTTTTGCTAATTTCACAGTATTACCTGAAATTGCACTAGCAAAAGTTCGTGAAGACGCTCCATTTGATAAAATTTGCTATATCGGTTGCGGTGTTACAACCGGTGTTGGCGCGGTAGTGTTCGATGCCAAGGTAGAGCCGGGTTCAAATGTCGTTGTCTTTGGCTTAGGCGGTATTGGCTTAAATGTCATTCAAGGCGCGAAGTTGGTCGGCGCCAATAAAATCATCGGCGTTGACTTAAACGAAAGTAAAGTTGAAACAGCCACAGCGTTTGGAATGACGGACTTCATCAACCCAAAGAACGTAGACGATTTAATCGAAGCTATATCTGACTTAACCAATGGCGGCGCTGATTACTCATTTGAATGCATTGGCAATGTTAATACAATGCGCCAAGCGCTGGAATGTACCCACAAAGGATGGGGTGAAAGCATCATCATTGGCGTTGCTGGCGCTGGCCAAGAAATAGCGACTCGCCCATTTCAGCTAGTCACTGGTCGAGTGTGGCGAGGCACCGCATTTGGTGGGGCTAGAGGCCGCACTGATGTACCCAAAATTGTTGATTGGTACATGGACGGCAAAATCAATATAGATGACCTAATTACTCATAAAATGCCGCTTGAAAAAATCAATGACGCCTTTGACCTCATGCATGCTGGCAAGAGTATCCGTAGCGTTGTTGAATACTAATAACGATAAGGAACTTGGCTTTTATCTCGAGCTAAAAAAAAGCCGCATCGAATTTTATCAATGCGGCTTTTTTCTATTTAAGGGTTACGTTAAACGATTAAGCTCCACGCTTAGCATCTAACGACAAAGTGTCGTCAGACTTAAAGGCAATCAGTACGATACTGGCAAATAATAGTGTCCATGAAGGGAAGAACGTAAGCTTCGCGGAGGCGGCAATATACAAGCCAAATGGGTCGACAAGGTTAATAATAATCGCCGCAGCGCCCACCAAATAGAACGCTAGTTGCCCAAGATAGGCGACACTACGCAGCAAGCCTAGCACAACTAATAAGCCAACGATCATCTCAATGCCACCAACTGCGTAGTTGACTAA
>JALZVW010000138.1 GCA_023301745.1 Arenicella sp.
GTATGCCGAACATTGGCTGGTTCGTTGGTTTTACCGCGTAATGGCACTGGCGCTAAATACGGTGAATCGGTTTCGACCAAAACTCGGTCAATAGGGCATTTACGTGCGACATCTTGCACGGTTGTGGCGCTTTTGAAGGTAACTATGCCTGAAAAAGAGATGTAAAAGCCCAGATCTAGGGCCTTTTTAGCAACTTCCCAGTCTTCGGCAAAGCAGTGCATAACACCACGGCAGGTGTCAGCGCCCTCTTCTTTGAGCATGCGCATGGTGTCATCAGCGGCACTTCTGGTGTGAATAATAAGTGGCTTGTTAACTTCTTTTGCCGCGGCAATATGGCGTGAAAATCGATCACGTTGCCAGGTCATGTCTTGGTCTTCAATACGAAAATAATCTAAACCAGTTTCACCAATGGCAACAATATTAGGGTCTTGACCTATCGCCACTAGTTCTTCAACAGTAGGCTCTTTTACGTCTTCATAGCATGGGTGTACGCCAACCGATGCAAAGATATGCGGGTGTTGGTCGGCCAAGCTTTTTACTTGCGGGAAATCTTCTAGGTTCACCGACACACACAGCATATGTGATACCTCATTTCGACGCGCGTTTTCCAGTATTTCAGGTAGTCGTTGGGCTAGTTCGTCAAAGTTGATATGACAGTGAGAATCTACAATTTGCATAATATTGGGGATGGTGCCAAAAATAGTATGGAACCATTAGGGGTTCCACTGTTTGCCAGCCGTTATTCAGTTTTCGAATAACGCGGCATTACATGGTGTGAGTAGAACGAGTCAATGAAATTGAGGTGCCTAGCTTAGATTCAATTAGGTTTTTGGTCGCTTGAGCATCATCGCCGCCGAACTGCACCCCTACTCCGCGAGGTCTATTGCCCAGAGCGCCCGCAGGGCTAACCCAGACAATCGTGCCCGAGATATGCACAGGTTCTGCTTCGTCCATTATTTTAACCAAAAGGAACATTTCATCGCCTAGGGCGTAATCCTTTTTGGTTGGCACAAATAAACCGCCATTGGTAATAAAGGGCATGTAAGACATATACAGTGCTTGTTTATCTTTAATCGCGATAGAGATCACCGAATTTCTCGGTTTGCTCACATCACCATTTAACGTTGCATCATTCATAGTCGCGTTATACCGCTATTTTAGGTTTGTAACAAGTCAACTAGTGTTAACTGGGCAATTTACTAAATTTGTTCGAGAGCGTTTCGAGTACTAACAACTCATCTACTGTGGTCGCGAGCATTCGTTTGGCATAGTTTAATTCATCGTGTAAGGCGGTGATTTTGGCATTCGAAAACTTAGCGCTTACCGAACTTACCCACGATTGCTGAACTGGGAAGAATACACTTTTTGGAGACTCAGTTAGTGAGCATCTGAGTAAATCAGTTGCCAGTTTCTGCAAGATATCAACCGATTTAGAGCTGCCAAGGTCATGCCAGTTTTTTGCGACTTGCGTTACTTCGGCCTTGCGCATCCAAAGGTTATTTACGTCAGTAAAGACTGATTTCAATGCGCCTAAGTAGTCCTCTTCAAACAGCCGAATCGCTTCGAGCGGTTGATTGTTCGACATCGACAAATAGGTATCAATATCTGTATTTGGCAATGTTCCATCATGCTCTAACCAAGCCTTAGCGGAAGAAAATTCAGGCTGACGAAAGCTCACTAAGCTGCAGCGACTCCGAATTGTTTTGGCTAATTTAGACAATTCATCACTAACAATCAGAAACAACGTATTAGCGGGTGGCTCTTCAAGGCTTTTGAGCAAAGCATTGGCGGCACTGCGGTTCATTGTCTCGGCATAAAAAATGAGAATCAAACGATGAGTGCTGATATGCGGGTGCGTGTCCAGTGAGCCCGACAGGCGCCTGACTTGATCAATGGTGATGGTTTTTTTTGCCTTACCCGAGTGTTGCTCGGTATAGCGTCTAGCAAAGCTACCAAGTAGGTTGTCTTGAATTTCAGACTCAGGCATCAAAACATGCAAATCGGGGTGCGAGCCGGCATTAAATAGCGTCTCAGATTGGCTGTGTGTGTCGGTGAGCACGAAATGCGCTAATGCCAGCGCGATATCGCGCTTACCTAAACCCGCGTCGCCATTAAACAACAAGGCATGATTCGAACGCTCTGGCTCGAGCGTTAAATGCTGCCAAATATCTTGGTTCCAGGGGTGAATGGTTGGAGCAAAGCTAGACATTGCCAATGTACTCCTTCATCGCGTCGTTAATAGACGCTTTGACCGCTTCAATCGACTGGCTCGCATCAATGATTTTAATTCTTTTAGGCTCGGCCGCTGCTCGCGCGAGGTAGTGATCTCTGACCTGCTGTTTAAAATTAAGCTTCTGTTGCTCAAAACGGTCAGGGGCACTGCGTTGCCCTGCCCGGCTTTCGCCTATTTCGACCGGCAGGTCGAGCAAAATAGTCAGATCTGGTCGAAGATCGCCTTGAACGTACTGCTCTAGTTCAGAGATGTCGCTCACTGTCATGCCGCGGCCACCACCTTGGTAGGCATAGGTGGCATCAGTGAAGCGATCACAAAGCACCCAGTCTCCACGTTCAAGCGCTGGCTCGATGACCTCAAGAATATGCTGGGCTCTAGCGGCAAACATGAGTAACAGCTCGGCTTTATTACCGATACGTTCGTCGCCTGAGTTTAGTATCAATTCGCGAACTGATTCGCCAAGCGGCGTGCCCCCTGGCTCTCTGGATTGCACAAATGAAATGTTGGCCGCTTGCATATAGCGCTTCATAACGTCGATATTAGTCGTCTTGCCGGCGCCATCTTGGCCTTCTATGGTAATGAATTTACCGCGTGTCATTGCTAGCAACCTATTCCGAACCGCTTGGGTTTGACGAGAACGCGCGACGCTTGCCACCAAGCTGGTATTTCACTACCGCGTTATTATGTTCTTTGAGCGTTTTAGAAAAGTAGTGCGTGCCATCGCCCTTGCCAACGAAGTACAAAGACTCAGTGGGCTCTGGATTGGCTGCCGCTTGGATAGCGGCCTCGCCTGGCATCGCAATTGGCGACGGCGGCAGGCCGTGTCGAGTGTAAGTGTTATAGGGCGTATCGGTGGTTAGGTCCTTACGGCGGATATTGCCCTTATAGCGTTCCCCCATACCATAAATCACCGTTGGGTCGGTTTGTAAACGCATTCCTATTCTCAAGCGATTGTTAAATACGCCTGAAATAGTTGGCCGTTCAAACGCCGCGCCGGTCTCTTTCTCAATAATCGACGCAAGCGTGATTAATTGGTACTTGGTTTCCACTTGAACTGAGTCGGAGCGGTTCGCCCAAGCGTCTTCTGCGACACTATCGAGCCTTAGGTAAGCCTGTTTTAAAACATCAAAGTCAGAATCGCCTTTTTGAAAAAAATAGGTTTGTGGCGCAAATAAGCCTTCAGGATTTTTACCAGGAGCACCAAGCTCCCGCATAATCTGAGAGTCGGTCATCGAACCAAGTTCGTCGGCTAATAGCTTTTGAGACATCAGCTTAGCTTTATAGTCTTTATAGGTTTTGCCTTCTATTAAGGTAATTGAATACTGTATTACCTTACCTTGATCAACTTTCGCGACTAAGTCGGGAATACTGTCGATATCAACCAATGTGTACTCGCCGGCCTTAATGCTGACGTCGCGCTTATTCATCCAAGCGTAGGCTCTGAACACAAATCGATTCTCAATAATGCCTTGTTTTTCGAGATGATTCGCCAGCCAGGACATACCCACACCACTTGGAATAACCAGCGTGTGCTCTCGATTCTCTAGAGGTTGCGAAATTGCGTTGATGTAGACAAAGTAGCCTACCGATACAGCGAGTGCAAAGAACGCGTAAAAACTAAGTCTTATAATTCGAAATAACTTCATTTTTTATCATTAATTTCAGAAGTTTATGTGAAATATCATGCTCTGCATAAATACGAGAATTAAACTTTCTTACTGGCCATAAACCGATCACGGAGTTAGTTAAAAAGACTTCGTCTGCAGCGGCGATATCATCAATAGATAATGACATAGTCTTGACGGTCAATCCAAGCTTATGTGCCTGCGATATTATATATTCGCGAACCACGCCTGCAACGCCGGCGAGTGTTAAGGATGGTGTAAAAAGGTTTTCACCGCTGACCATGAAGACGTTTGACTGGGTTCCTTCGACCACATTGCCTAGTTGATCTAACACAAGTGCTTCTTGCCAATCGCTGTGCCATTGAGACCGAGCAATGACCTGCTCCAGGCGGTTGCCGTGCTTAATTCCAGCGAGTGCTGGTTGATGCCCCAGTCGAATATCAACCACCCCTATTTCAATACCCTCTTCCCAGTACGGTACTGGGTGGGCCGGGTAATTATGCAATGATAAGATTCGGCTAGGCTCTGGCGTTTGTGGGTTTAGGTAGCCGCGACCGCCGCGGCCCATGCTCACAGTGATTCGCAACACCGCTTTGTCTTGCCCTTTTACAAACTCAACAATTTCTTGGGTTAACAAATCAACATTAAGAGGAATACCAAGTACGCCGCAGCCTCGCACTAAACGGTCAAGGTGAGCGTCCAGCAAGCAGGCCCGACCCCTGACAACGGCAATCGTTTCAAATAGGTTTTGCCCATACAACAAACCTCGGTCTAGTGCCGAGGTTTGAGTGGTTTTCTGACCGTTTACGAGTACCGTCAAAGAGCGTTAGCTGAAGCGTTTTAGCGCCAAGGTTCCGTTTGTACCACCGAAACCGAAAGAGTTCGTCAGGGCATACTCAATATTCATTTCTCGCGCCGTGTTTGGCACATAATCTAAATCACAGTCGTCAGATGGATTATGCAAATTAATGGTCGGCGGCGCTATTTGCGTGTGCAGAGCCATAATGGTATAGACGGCTTCAACACCACCTGCGGCGCCAAGTAGGTGCCCTACCATCGATTTGGTTGAGCTAACGGCGATCTTATACGCATGGTCAGAGAATGCCATTTTGGTGGCATTTGTTTCAGCCGCATCACCTAATGGCGTTGAGGTGCCATGAGCATTAAGGTGTTGCACCTGCTCGGGGTTGATAGAGGCATTACGCATAGCGTTAACCATGCAGCGCGCTGCGCCTTCACCACCGGGGCTTGGCGAGGTCATGTGATGTGCGTCACCGCTCATACCAAAACCAGCGAGTTCGGCGTAGATCTTAGCGCCGCGAGCTTTGGCGTGTTCGTATTCTTCTAAAACGACAATGCCTGAGCCTTCACCCATAACGAAACCGTCGCGGTCTCGGTCCCATGGGCACGACGCTAAATTAGGCTCAACATCGCGCGACGTCAAGGCCCTGGCGTTGCCAAACCCAGCGATTGCGGTTGGAGAAATGGACGCCTCAGCGCCACCGGCGATCATAACGTCGGCATCGCCATATTCGATTAAACGACCGGCATCGCCAATCGCGTGAGTGGCGGATGTACAAGCCGTCACCATTGACAAATTAGGGCCTTTAAGCCCTAACGATATCGAGAGATTGCCCGATATCATATTAATAATTGAGCTAGGTACGAAAAATGGTGACACTTTACGCACGCCTTTTTCTTCAAGCGTCATGGTGGCTTTTTCGATCGTGGAAATGCCGCCAATACCCGCCCCAATGTAAACACCCATTCGCTCGGAGTTTTCGGGTGTTACCTCGAGCCCAGAGTCTTTAAATGCGTCTAAACTGGCTGCCATACCGAGTTGAATGAAACGGTCCATTCTTCTGGCATCTTTTGACGGCATGTAGTTGCTAGGATCAAACCCTTTAACCTGGCCAGCCACTTGGCATGGGTAGCCTGACGGATCAAATATATCTATTTTTTCAATTCCACTAACGCCATTGGTAATGTTTTTCCAATTCTCGTCAAGTGTTAGACCCACTGGCGAGACAATACCCATGCCTGTAATGACAACTCTTCTTTTGCTCATGATGGTTTTTGGTATTTAGTTAATGCAGATTAAAATCAAATATCTAGCGGTAATATAAGCGCCGCGGCAAATCGCCTCGGTAAATAAAAAAGCCACTGTAGTCTAAACTAAAGTGGCTCTCTATATTACATTCCAAAACACTGCTCAAAAAACATAAAGGAAACCCTAAATGCTCTAAGCAGATTCTCAACTAAGAATTATGTTTATTAACGTAATCGATTGCTAATTGAACAGTAGTGATGTTTTCTGCTTCTTCGTCAGGAATTTCAGTTTCGAATTCTTCTTCCAAAGCCATTACCAATTCAACAGTGTCTAGTGAATCGGCACCTAGATCGTCTACGAATGATGCGCTGTTTACTACTTGGTCTTCGTTTACGCCCAGTTGTTCGATAACGATTTTCTTTACGCGTTCTTCAATGCTGCTCATGAGTGTACCTCTATGTAAGGGAGCTAATTAACATTCAGTTTTATACGGTCAAAACAACCGAATTCAACGTTCTGCTAGATAAATACTACTGATAAAAAAACCAACAACGATATTTAATGAATTATCTATCGTTGCCAGCAAATGTTCATTTGCGGCGCATTATATAAAACTGCCACAATTTTGCAAATTAATACTATGCGTTTGACTAATAACTAGAGGTTATTTCCCAATAATCATCATGTCATGTACATACCGCCGTTAACATGCATGGTGGTGCCGGTCACATAGGCACTTTCATCGGATGCTAAAAACACCACTGAAGCGGCAATATCTGACGGCTCGCCAAGGCGAGAGGCCGGAATATTAGCCGTCATCTTGGCAACTTGCTCGTCAGTCAATGCTTTGGTCATATCGGTGTTGATAAAGCCCGGAGCAACCGCATTAACAGTAATGCCTCTAGAGGCAATTTCTTGCGCCAATGATTTGGTAAAACCAATCACACCGGCTTTCGCCGCGGCGTAGTTTGCTTGACCCGCATTACCCGAAACACCAACGACTGAAGTGATATTTATGATTCGACCGGCGCGCGCTTTCATCATGCCACGTAACACACCTTTAGATAAGCGGTAAACCGACTTAAGATTGGTGGTCATGATATCGTCCCACTCGGCTTCTTTCATGCGCATGGTTAGGTTGTCGCGTGTGATTCCAGCATTGTTTACCAACACCGCAATAGGGCCGTATTTTTCGCTTATCGCGCTCAAAGTAGCGTCAATAGAGTCGCCATCAGACACGTTAAGCACCATGCCTTGGCCGCTTACACCGATACTCGCCAGGCTTTCGCTAATGCTATCAGCCCCGGCTTGCGAGGTTGCCGTACCAATAACGGTGGCTCCTTGAGCGCCCAGTTGAGCGGCAATCGCTTGACCAATACCTCGGGTAGCACCCGTTACTAAACAAATTTTGTTACTAAGATCGAACATTTAATTTCCCCCTAAGTTAAAACAATCTTGATAAAGCTCTAAATGAGCCCGTCAAACGCTTCAGGCTTATCAATACAGGCCACATTTACGCCTTTGACGATGCGCTTAACCAGCCCGCCTAATACTTTACCCGGGCCACTTTCGATAAACGAGCTGACACCTTGTTGGTGCATGCTAACAACTGACTCAGACCACCTTACTGGTGAATCTAATTGAGACACTAAGTTTGCTTTGATCTCGTCGGCCGTTTTTGCGATTTTTACGTTGCAATTGTGAAGCACCGGAATCAGTGGCAAAACCACCTCAATACTGGCTAAACGTTCAGCCAGGCGTGCCGAGGCTGGAGACATTAGCGTGCTGTGCGCTGGAATTGATACAGGTAGCGGCAGTGCACGCTTAGCGCCGGCTTCCTTCATGGCCGGAGCGGCTCGCTCGATCGCGGCAGCCGTGCCGGCAATAACAACCTGCCCTGGCGCATTAAAGTTAACCGCTTGAAGCACATCGTCACCAGCGACTTCAGCACAAACCCTAATTACCTGCTCGTCATCAAGCCCGATAATCGCGGCCATGCCGCCTTGCCCTGCCGGAACAGCGTCTTGCATGTAACGGCCGCGGTCTCGCACTAAGGCAACACCGTCTGAAAAAGACAAAGCGCCAGCCGCAACCAGTGCGGTATATTCGCCTAAGCTATGACCCGCCATTATTGCAGGCTGATCGCCACCTAATTTTTGCCAGACACGCCAAGCCGCAACGCCAGCGGTTAGCAATGCGGGCTGGGTATTTTCGGTTTGCGATAGCTGTTCGATTGGGCCCTCTTGCGTCAAGGCCCACATATCAACGCCTAAAATGTCAGACGCTTCGACAAACAAATCTTTGACGATAGAGTGTTGGGCGGCTAGTTCGCCCATCATGCCAATTGTTTGTGAACCTTGGCCCGGAAAAATAATTGAAAACGACATAATAAATATTTTAGGTTATGGTTTTAATTTATTGATTTTGCTTAGAAAAAACTTTCGATATCTCTTCACTTATGTGCCCGATAACATCCATTTCAGCCTGCCGGTTAGCCTCTTGAATTGCATGTAAAAAACCAAGTTCATCGGTGCCGCCATGGCTCTTAACCACAATACCGTTAAGGCCAATTAAGGTTGCACCATTATGTAGACGAGGGTCTAAGCGCGCCTGCATAGCCTTGAAAATGGGCGTGCATACTACGGCAATGGCTTTAGTGAAATAATTACGTTTGAACTCTTCTTTAAGTACACTAAGAATCATCTTAGCGGTGCCTTCACTGGCCTTAAGCGCAACATTACCTTCAAAGCCGTCACACACAATTACGTCGACGGTTCCAGTGAAAAGGTCATCACTCTCGACGTAGCCGACATAATTAAGTTCACTTTCTGACAACAAGATAGATGCTTTTTTTACTTTTTCGCTGCCCTTTATTTCTTCAGCCCCGACATTTAAAAGGCCAACTCGGGGCGCTTTTTTATTATCTACGAATTCGGTCAATACTGAACCCATTACCGCGAACTGTACCAGCATTTCAGGGCTGGAATCTACATTTGCCCCTAGATCCAACATATGCACGGTTTGGCTTGTATCTTGGCATGGCATTGTTGAAATAATAGCCGGCCGGTCGACACCTGAGATGGTCTTTAATACGAACCGTGCGGTTGCCATTAACGCGCCAGTGTTGCCGGCGCTAACGGCGGCTTGAGCCCGACCTTCTTTTACTAAGTTTATAGCGACACGCATCGATGAGTCTTTTTTGCGCTTCAGTGCTAGTGCAGGCGAGTCGTCCATCTCAACGACTTCAGATGCTTCTTGAATGAGTAACGAACCGCTATCGAGTAAGCCTTGACCGCTATGCTGTTGGACCAATTGCTTGATCTCGTCTGGCTTGCCCACCAAAATAACTGAATGGGAATCACGACTCACTCGATTAAGAAAGGTGATCGCTGCAGGCACGGTAATTTTGGGGCCGTGATCACCACCCATTGCGTCGATCGCAATGGTCGTAATATTTGGTTCTGAATGCATGAATTAGGCGGTTGCGGTTATTATTATTAGCGCGACTAGAACTATATTTCTA
>JALZVW010000139.1 GCA_023301745.1 Arenicella sp.
CTCAAGGTGATAAGGGCTCATGCTGCCTTCACCCGTATTGTGTGAAAAACCGCCGATTTTGGCTCCTTTATTGAGCGACATAATGGCGTTTTTACTTAGGGCTCCATAACTCATCGCAGAAATATTAAGCGGTGATGAAAGATATGGTTTTGTGCAGTCTGGGCCGCCAAACTTCACTCGTGGGTCAAGTTCGGTAAGGTGTTTAGGTTGCATTGAATGATTAACCCACTCATAGCCTGAGCGATTCACATCAAAGATAGTTCCAAACGGCCTGGTATCTCGGTCTCCCTTAGCTCGCTGGTAGATCAGTGAGCGAAACTCTCGAGATATAGGCGCGCCATCAAGGTTTGTCTCAACGAAGTATTGTTGAATTTCCGGCCGGATTGACTCTAACATATATCGAAAATGGCCCAGCACTGGGTATAGCCGAAGAATAGAGTGTTGAGTCTGGAACATGTCATAGACTCCCAATAAAATGATCGGGCCGATGGCTGCAAATAGCCATAACCAACTGGTAGATACCAGCGATAGTGCGAGCACCAAGGCGGTAACTGATATGGCGATAAGAACAAACATTTGGCGTAAAGTCATGAACGAAACCTGAAAAATTAGTTAATTGGTTTTCTCTGTAGCTATAGACAGCCGTAAAGCCTGTTTAGTTACAAATAAACTCAGTTGTAGTTAGTTGGTGCTTGAGACGAGTTGAAATGCGCTCGTTATCAGGCAAATGTATTACTAGTGGTGTGAATGTTACTCGTAGTTAACGATGAAAGCCTCGATATTAACCTTGTATCGAGGAGGAAGTCACCGACATCTTTAGAAAATAGTTGGATGCTAAGGTTCGCATCGTTTCTTTTATTGCTGGAAATGGGTTGTTGCCGCTGTGTTCAAACCGTGTTTTTTCTTTTTCCTTGAAGGCCACCAGTATTAATAAATAAAACCTTATCAGTCTTTTTGAAATAGCCAGCGTCGATCATTCTAGAGATTTTCAGCATCGCCTTTCCGTTATAAATGAGATCTAGCGGTAGCTTGAATGTGGTCTCAAATTTTTCCACGAATTTAAGCAATTCAACAGGTGTTTTTCCAAAGCCGCCTAAGTGGCCTTGTTCGATCGTTAGATTCGATGGTGTCTCGTCTAACCAGCGGTGAATGCGTTGAAGGGTAGCACCTTGCTCTGCCACAGCTTGAATGCCAACTATCTTAAGTGTTCTGGGCGACGCTTTATAAAGGCCGGCAAGCGTTGCACCGGTGCCCGTCGCACATATTGCGTGTGTTACATTTTGGTAATTAGGCGATTCAAAGATTTCTCTATAAGCGTTACTGAGGGAGTCAATTGCTAGAGTGTTGCTACCGCCTTCAGGAATAACCAAGGTGTTTTGCGCATCATCTGATAAATGTGCTAGTGCTAGTTCGCTGGCGAGGTAAGGCTCAACGGCTAAGGATAGGATTTCTTGGTGTTCTCGGTAATCTTTGCGAGACGAAGGTATCAGACGCATGCCCCATGATTTGCAATCGTCTAATGTTGGCGTAAGTGATGAATGAAGTTCTCCGCGAATTATGCCTATGCTTTTTAAGCCTGACTCTTTGCAGGCCCATGCGAGTGCGTGCAGGTGGTTTGAATATGGGCCACCAAAGCTCAGGATAGTCGAACACTTTCTTGCTTTAGCGAGTTCAACGTTAGGCGCAAGCTTATGTAGCTTGTTGCCTGAAATGGTGGCGTGGTTTAGGTCGTCTCGAAAGACAATTATCTGAACTCCGGCAATGGATAGCGAACTGAATTTCATTGATTTGCGAAAATTGAAATGTTACACGCCGTAAGTTGTTAAACAGCATTGGTATTAGCTTTCGATTTTAGGGTAGGTTTTATTCTAGCCCATAATACTCAACGTGGCACAACTGAGGGTCATTGTAATCGGCATTATTTCGAACTAGAAAAACACTTAAACAAAAAACAACTCACTAGGCGATAGCGAACTTGAGCCTAATCGAGCCGCTAAGCCCTAAGGCGTTACAATTCGTTACAATTGGCAGACTTCAATTGTTTGCTCCGAGCGTTTTACCACTATAGAGTGTTTCAACTTGATCGACCAACGCCTCAGTCATCTGATTCGTTTATTCGTCAATTCGAAACTCACCTTCTTTTTTACAACTTTAGCTGTGCCGTAAATTACCCATATTAGAGTATGCGTCACGAATTACTCTAATTATAAAAAGTAGAGTAATGCTGCAATGAAATATACGATTATTATTGATTCTAGTGCGCAACTTCCTGAGTCATTCATAAAAGATCGACCAATCACTGTTTTACCTTTTGCTGTTTCGCTTAATGGCGAAACTTTTTCAGACCGCATTAGCGAAACGTCATTGGTGCAAATATACAATAGTGGCGAAATCACCGTAGATGCCAAGATTGACAGCAGCCCCATCACCAGCGAAGGTCTTATTCAATTTATGATTGAAGAAATCATACCGAATTATGACACCGCCATTTGTCAAACCGTAGCCATGGCACATAGCGCTGCTTATGAAAATTATACAAACTCTATAAATTCAATCCTAATTAAATCCAGAGAGCTTCGTCACGAGCTTAAACTGCCTCGCCCATTTCGTATGACCTATATGAGTACTGGCAACACCTCTACAGGACAAGGATTGGTGGCGGCCTATGGCGATGCGATGATTAGTGGCGGCTACGAATACAATAAGTATAAATTGCAAATTGAAAAATTTAAGAGGGTAGCTAAAACCTATACAACCATTAAAGACATGGTTTACGGTAGGCATAAATCTAAGCAAAGAGGCGTTAATTCGGTGTCCTACCCCACCGCCGTTATCATGAATAAGACAGGGGTCGTTCCCATCGTCTGTAACAATGACGACAAGATGTGGGTGATCGCACTTCAACCCAAGTTTGAAAAAGCGGTTAACCGGATATTCGCCTACGCGATTGACCGAATTAGAGACGGCTTATATTTTAAGACGATTATAGTCAGCATCGCTGATGACCTAGGCGAGCTCGATAATTTCTCTGAGTACGCTAAGTTGAAACATGCCGCTGAACAAGAAGGCGTGAGAATATTGGTAAATGTTATGACCTTAACCATTGCCTCAAATTATGGTCCTGGGTCGTTTTCATTAGGTATCGCACCGAAAAACACGAAGGTAGAACCTTAAAGTTATTTCGGTTTTCGGCCAGCGAAGTTTGCAGGCTTGTTGAGATCAGAGCGACATTAGTTTTTCATCGGCCGACACCGTTATTCAGCTTATAGCTTATTTGCTAATAGGTTTCGTTAACTTTGAGCGTGATTTATGTGCTGCGTGGCGCGAAGATGATAATGGCCATGCCTAGTAGCGCCACAGCGGAACCAACCAAATCCCACGATGTTGGGCGCACGCCATCGACGGCCCACAACCAACAAATTGCCATAAAAATATAGACGCCCCCATAGGCTGCGTAAACCCGGCCGGTAGCCGTAGGGTGCAGAGACAGTAGCCAAACAAAAGTAGCAAGGGAGACAGCGGCAGGCACCAATAGCCATATCGTTTTGCCTTCGCGTAACCAAAGGTATGGCAAATAACAGCCAATAATTTCGGTCAGAGCGGTGACCAAGAAAAGACTGATGGTTTTTAGTTCGGGCAAGACAAAGAACCTTTTTTGGGCGTCAACAAGGGCTTACGAATGAATGCTTACCGATGATCTCGAACATGTGTTCTATCGAGCTCGAGTTTTAGCGATTGACCAGATTTAAGCACTTCGATCAGTGATAGCAGCAATGATATTGTCATTGACGTTAGGCTTGCCATAAATAACACTTCCCCGGCTTGCTGCTGCTTCGATATTAGGGCAAACATCGAGAAAATACAGAATAGAAATGCCACTACACCAAAGGCTTGCATGTATTTTATTAACAGAATCCGAACGTGAATGGACTCGATCTGTTGAACTCTGTTTTCAGAGTCTTGGTCATCAAAACTTTTGTTTAGGGCGCGTACAATATTCGCTAAGGCTAAATAGCGATTGGTGTAGGCTAAGAATAATAACGATATCCCTGGAAAGAGAAACGTTGGGTCGGTGATGCTTAAAGTCATGACAATATTTTATCACAGATTTTTAGTGGTAACGGTGATAGGCGAATTAGTGTGTCGAAAAACACTCTATCAGTCGTTCTATCTCGGCCGCGTTATTATAAATGTGCGGCGACAGTCGTATGCCATATTGCCGACGATCAAACTGTATTCCCTGAGCCCGAATTTGTTGCTCAACAATATCTTGTTTTTTAAATTTTAATACGACAGTACCACCGCTTTTAGCGTCATCCAGAGGAGACGAGATGACTTCTTCAGGTACTGAATTACGTATTATTTTGTTTAATGTTTGATTGTGTTTTTGAATTATCGGGACGCCAATTTCATTGATTAAATTGATGCTATTAGTCGCTACCACATAGGCCGCGACAGACGGTGTGCCGCCCCAAAAACGCGCGGTCGTTTCGTGATACTTAAAGTTGCCGATGTCGAATTCGAATGGGTTCTGATGAGAAAACCAACCAACGTCGGCTGGCTCGAGTTCTTCAACTAAATCGCGCCTTATCCAAATGAACCCAGCGCCAGGGCCACCACATAACCATTTTATACAAGACCCTACGACGATATCGACCGCAAGCTTACTTAGGTCTATAGGGACAATGCCGGCCGACTGGGCAACATCCATCATGCTGATGATACCTCTGTGTCGGCATATTTTGGATACGTGCTCAACCGGAATTCGGGCGTTGGTATTGTACAGAACATGCGTGATGAATACGCTGTGCACATCGTCGGTGAGGGCGTCGTTCCATACATCGTGAGACTGTAGATCGGCCGTTTTAGGTATAAGCTTTAAAGTGAAGCCGTATCGTTGCGCTTGTTGCAGCACGAAGCCGGCTGACGGAAAATCGCTTTCGCTCGCCACAATCACCTTTCGTCCATCTCGTTTAGGCAGCGACTGAATTACTTTTGCTAATCCGCTCGATACATTGCTTTGCGGGCAAAATAGTTCGGCATCAGAGTTGAACAACTCGGCCAAAGCCTGATTGTAGTGCTCAATTGCCTTTAGCCAATTTGGCCACGTGTCGTCGCCGTTTGATTTCCATGGCTCGAAATAGTGTTGCTCTAAATGGTTCGAAGTAGAGCGAGGCATTAAACCGATAGAGTGCGTTAAGAAGTAACTGCCTTGTGGCTTGTGAAACTGGTCGGCAAGCTTATTGTGATTATTTGTCATCGCGGATATCTATTTAGGCCGCACACTATTGCGCAATATTTCTAAGTCAGAGTAACGCGTTGCAAGCCCTTCAATGTCGGCCGCGCAGCGATAGTCACACAGTTTTTTTAGGCCGCGTAGCATTACCGGCAACGCAGGCCCGCTTGCTGTTAGGTCGGCCTTCTCAGTCA
>JALZVW010000140.1 GCA_023301745.1 Arenicella sp.
TTAACTCTTCTTGGCCAAATAAATAGTGTGCTTACTGCCTTTACCTTTATGTGCTCGCACCGTCTTAAAACTGGTGCTAAAGCCAGCTTTCTTTAATCTCTTGGTAAAACGCGGATCGTGCCAAGCTGACCACACCGCTAGCACACCATTGGGGTGTAGCATTTCTCGTATCGCCTGCAAGCTAGCCATTGAATATAGCTCGCTATTATCATCGTGAGTAAACGCCTCGGGGCCGTTATCAACGTCTAATAAAATCGCGTCAAAAGTGGCTTGTCGGCTCATGAATAGCTCAGCCACGTCACCTAAGTAAACCTCAGTCCGTTGATCATCAAGTGGCCGGCCAGCGCATTCGCCGAGCGCGCCTTTGTTCCATTCGACGACCTCTGGCACGAGTTCAGCAACCACCACCTGTGAACTCGATGATGTTGCTTTCAGCGCCGCGGCCAAGGTGAAACCCATGCCTAAACCGCCCACTAGCACCTTAGCATTCTCGACACCTTGAAGATGCGCGCAACCTAACTCCGAAAGCGCAACTTCAGAAGAAGACATGCGGCTAGACATTAGCTCACCGTGCACGCCTACTAACTGAATATTAAAGACATCATCACGTTGGGTGAGCCTCAACTCACCACCATCATTGGGAATTTGGGCCGTGCCCAATAAAATCGTCGGTTTCATGATCTTTATTCGAGAGTGTGTGGTAACGGCTGCCTACAGACAGAAAGGTTTACTCAGTGTGCTCACTGGCAAACGCATATTACCAGTTGCACCCAGTTATTGTGCGGCTCTATTAAATATTACTTTGGTAAGTATTCCTTTCGCCTAGAATTGAAAAATAGCGCTAGGCTTACCGTCTTTTTCCTTCGCTGATTGATAGCTTGGCACTTGCTTTATACGTTCGACCCACGCTTCGCAGTTAGGGTATTTCCCTTTCAAAAGACCTTTGGTATACGCAGACTCGATCGGATAACTCAACATCATATCAGCGGCCGTCATCGACTCCCCAGCGAACCAACCAGTGGCCTCAAGGTCGGTCTCAGCTTTATCTAGCAGCAATTTCACTCTCGGCTTAACCATCGCGCTTGAGGCCTTGCCAAGCACCATTTTGATCAACGGTCGAATCAAGCCGGGTGTTCGTGTTTCAAGCATTTGAAATACAATACTCATTAACATCATTGGCATCAACGAACCTTGTGCCGCGTGAAACCAAAACAAATAATCAGTTCTTGGCGCTGAATTTGGCGCAGGCCGCAACGATGACTCAGGGTGCTGATCCAAAATATAATCGAATATTGCGCTTGTTTCAGCTAAGTTCAGCTCGCCATGACTCACAACCGGTGACGTACCCAGAGGCGAAATGGCCTTTAAAGCCGATGGCGCTAAGCGCGTCTCTTTATCGCGCTCATACAATTTAAGCTCATAATCGGTACCCAGCTCTTCGAGCAACCAAAGCACGCGATACGATTGCGAGTATTCAAGGTGATGGAGTGTTAACATAATTTTTCCTATTTTTCTTAGGCCTAACAGCGCCTAGATCGGGCTCAACATTAAACATGAATTTATTATTCTAAACGTTTATAAAACCGACGTACGGTAATTTAGAAAGTCTAAGCCTTAAGCCTAGTTCAACAGGGCCACAGGCGCCCTCCTTCACCGCCTTTATAAAAACAGGCAGCTGCAGGCTTTTTTAGAGTAAATACACCGAAAGATCTTAATTGATGTTGTTAAGATATGCCCACTCTTTAAATGATTAAGTGGTAACAATGGCTAACAAATTCTATGTTGTCTGGAACGGTAGGCAGACAGGCATCTTCACTGATTGGAATACCTGCAAAAAGCAAGTTGACGCATTTGCGGGTGCGAAATATAAATCGTTTAAGACACGGGCCGAAGCCGAAGCCGCTTTTACCGGCAATGCTCCTGCGGCTAAATCAGCTGGCACGGTGATCAAAAAAAAGTCGTCTAAACAAACGGTCAAGACTTATACGGCTGACGATATCGCTGCAATGACGCTGGACACCAAGATATTTACCGATGGTGGCTGTGAACCCAACCCTGGAAAAGCCGGCTCAGGCATAGCACTTTATCGTAACGACACGATTGAAGAGCTTTGGTATGGCCTATACAACGCCAATGGCACGAATAACACCGCGGAACTAAATGCGCTGCACCAAGCATTGATAATGGCAAAAGATGAGGTTGCCAAAGGCAAGTCTGTTGCGATATTTTGTGATTCCAAGTACTCGATTCAGTGCGTCACTCAATGGGCGGTTAACTGGCAGAAAAAAGGCTGGAAAAAACCCAGCGGTGAAATCAAGAACCTTGAATTAATTAAAGAGATGTTCGCGTTACACCAACAATTAAAGGACACAATACAAGTACTGCATGTGAATGGGCATGTGGGGGTTGAAGGCAACGAATTGGCCGACCGTATGTCAATAATCGCTATTGGCGAGAAAGACCCTGACTTTACTCGTTATCAGGGTGAACTAGACGTCAAAGCACTGCTAGCGATGAGAGCCGGCTAATTCAATCTGACCAGCGCTTTCAAAGCGTTAAAATCAACGCTTAAGCAACAACTAAAACATAACTGCCAGGTAAGCAACATGTCACAAACCACCGTTAAATTCACGATCGAGAAAGAAACTAAAAACAGTGTGCGTTATAAAGAAGAGCCAGCAGACGGCCAGGCACCCATCATGGGCACAGTGTACCTGCAGAAATGGTTTGCCGGTAATGCAAAGACGATTGAGATTACCATTAATAAAAAGGATTGAGCTAGCTAGGAAAGCGTTCACTCATCTACAAACCCAGCCGTAGGGAACAGTTAAAAACATGCCGATAGACATTCATAGCGCACTAAACCAAACGTTTGGTTTTGATCAATTTCGCGGCGGGCAAGAACAAACTATTACGCAGTTGTTGGCGGGCGATTCATCGCTGGCAATTTTTCCAACCGGTTCAGGCAAATCCTTGTGTTACCAATTTGCCGCTCTGCATCTGCCGCATCTAACACTAGTGGTGTCACCCTTATTGGCGTTAATGAAAGATCAGCTTTCTTTTCTAGCCAGCAAAGGCATTAGCGCGGCGAGCATTGATTCCACCCTAGCGCCTGCCGAAAATCAACAGGTGATGGCCCGCGTGCGCAGCGGCGACGTAAAAATATTAATGGTGTCGGTCGAACGCTTTAAGAATGAGCGTTTTCGGCAGTTTATCGGCAGCGTGCCGCTATCAATGCTGGTGGTTGACGAAGCGCACTGCATCTCTGAATGGGGCCACAACTTTAGGCCTGACTATTTAAAGCTACCAGCCTATCGTGACGAATTAAATATTCCGCTGGTGCTGTTGTTAACCGCGACGGCAACCAAAACAGTTAAGCGCGATATGGCCACTAAGTTTGGTATTGCTGAACAGCATATTGTGCAGACAGGCTTCTACCGCTCGAACCTAGACTTGGCGGTAGTGCAGGTAAGCACGGCCGATAAAAACACCAAGCTGCTACAGCATGTGTCGTCACAACAAGGCGCAGGCATTGTCTACGTAACCTTGCAACAGTCGGCTGAACGCGTTGCCGATTTTCTCTGTCAAAACAAGCTCAACGCCGCGGCTTACCACGCTGGCTTTGATAATGAAAAGCGTCAGCATATTCAAGAACAGTTTATGTCGGGCAATATCCAAATAGTGGTGGCGACCATCGCATTTGGTATGGGCATCGATAAATCAGACATACGATTCGTTGTTCACTACGACCTGCCTAAGTCGATCGAGAATTACAGCCAAGAAATTGGCCGAGCTGGGCGCGATGGCCAAGCATCGAAGTGCACCACCTTAGCAAATCTTGACGGCTTGAATACTGTCGAAAATTTTGTCTATGGAGATACACCAGAGCTGATCGCAATAGAATTTGTGTTAAACAGCATTCGAACCGAACGGCAAAACGGTAACTGGGAATTACAGCTGGTAAGCTTATCCAATGCCAGTAACGTGCGTCAGCTACCCTTGAAGACCTTATTGGTTCAACTCGAGCTGCTTGAGGTTGTGCGCCCAATGTACGCCTACTTTGCCGAGTTTAAATACAAGTTCATAAAACCGAAGGATCAAATACTTAGCCAGTTTGACGGCGAGCGCCGCAGCTTTGTTGAAGCCATCTTCAACAATACCAATATGAAAAAAGTGTGGGGAGAGCCTGATTTTGATGCTTTGTTTGCCAATTACGCCAGTGATCGCGGGCGAGTAGTTACCGCACTTGAATACTTGCAAGAAACACACGGCATCGAACTTGAAACCAAACGCATGACCGAAGTATTTGCCGTGAATGAAGCCGCATTAGCCGACGATGGTCTGGCACAAAAACTGCACCAGTATTTTGAACAAAAAGAACACAAAGAGATTAAACGCATTGCCGCACTAATACGCTTTTTTGAGCTTGATAGTTGCTTAAGTTCTAATTTATCTGGCTACTTTGATGACCAACAAGCTCCAGAGCAATGCGGCCATTGCAGCGTATGCCGAGGGCAGATTGCAAAGCTCGCCTATTCGCAGCAACACAGTTGGCCCGACGATGAAAAATTAAGTCATGGTTTGCTAGAGCTGAAAAGCCACCTTTCGGGCAAACTCTCTCAACCACTGTCAAATGAATTACTATGCCGATTTTTAGCCGGATTGAGTGTGCCGATATTTGCGCGCAATAAGGTGCGGCCGTTAGAGGGTTTTGGGCTGTGTGAGAACTTCAGATATGCTGAGATTCGCAGTAAAGTCGAGACATTAATATCGCGCTAGGCGATTAGCCATGCAACACGCCCAATAGAGCAAGCCGCGTAATTTTATCGCTCAACGATGACGGTTGCTCAAAACCCAACCGTTTTAAAGCGATTCTATCGGTCTCGCTCTGATCGACTCTCAAGCCTTTTAACACCAACGCCAAGAGTGAGGCCTTAGAGGTAGCCGCCGTTTTCAGCGCCTCAAGAGCTGGAATCAAGCGCTGCTCTAGCTCGGTCAAATCGGTGCCAAAAGGGTAATCTGGCAATAAGCCTTGCTGTTTAAACGGCGTTAAGGTTCGCTGCAAATTATCTTGGGAATTATTGACCCATGCACTATCCAAGGTAAAGTCATGGTCAATTTTACCATTCGATTTTGCCGTTACTAATAAGTCGCCCTGAAATTGACTATCAGTAATCGATAGCATGGCGGCTATAACGTTCTTATCAGTAGCGCCGCGTAAATCAGCGATACCGTATTCATTAACCACAATATCTCGTAAATGTCGCGGTATGGTAGTGTGACCATAAGCCCAGACAACATTGCTACTCTGTTTATTACCGCTACCACGCACCGCTTTAATCATAATGACCGAACGTGCACCCTTTAAGGCGAACGATTGGCGCACAAAATCATACTGACCGCCTACACCCGAAACTACTCTGCCGTCATCAAGCCCATCAGATACCACCGCGCCCAGCAGTGTGGCCTTCATTCCATTATTGATAAACCGTGCATGTTGGCGATTTTTCTGCTTTTTATTAAAATCAATATGAGTGCCATTGATGTAACCAATAGCCGTCATGTTTATTTTACTACGCTGTTCCTCTGGCATGTCTCGCAAGCGTTGGTACATAGAGTTAGGGCCAAGGAAAAAGCCACCTTGTATCAGCGTGCCGTTGACCTCGCGTTTAACAACGCCGGCGTCCATAAGGTCTAAAAACACATCCACCAGCATTTCACTGACGCCATACAAACCTGCGTCAAACGGCTCAAGATGAAGGTAATCGAGATGACTAATATCTCTACCGCCATGCAATGCAGAAATGATTTTTCGATAGGCGGCATTATTTTGGTGCCGCATAATCAAGGCATAGGCCACGGCATCACCCGCTGAGCCAATACCAATTTGCAAGGTACCGCCATCTTTCACCAGACTCGAAGCATGAAAACCGGCCGCATAGGTATTAAGATCTACCGCAGCTTTAGGCACATTAAAAAGAGTCGCGCGGGCGCATTCACCTTCTAAAATATGCGCAAACTCAGACTCAGGCAACTGTGCGTCGTTAGGCATAAACGGTAGCGCATCATTCAACTCGGCGATTAAAGAAAAGTCAGTTTCGCCTGCCGTTCGAGCGGCCAATAATTCGAGCGTGATATCTGGATTGCACGACAAGCTTAGATCAGTGGAGCCGCGCTCACCATTTTGATTTTGACTATGGCCGACCATCTGAATCACCAAGTCGACATTTTGGTCGACTAAATAACCGCTAACATGCGAATAATTAGCGCTAATATAATTTGACTGCGCATGGCGGTTATTTAAATACGCGCCCGCCTGTAAAAAAAACTCACTTACTTCTACGTTCTCAGGCAATTTGTTTGCGATTAAATCGCGCGCGTAAAGCAGCTCGTGATAGCCGGCATATAAACGCTCAGCAATTGGCGCTGAAAAATTTTGCTCCAACCCAGGTTTAGCTTTTGGCGTTTGTAGGCTGAGCGCCGTCAAAATGGTTAACGACATAGACGGATTCTGACTAACCTGCTCATAGAGCGCATTAATCAAATGATTGGCTTTGCCCAACCCCAGTGGCATCGCCACGGTCAGTTGACCTTCGTGGGTCTGCAATAAATGTGTGGCTAGCTCCGTCGCCTGCTGCCAGCGCTTACTTACTTGTGGGTTCAATCGAGTCTTCCGCTGTTGTTAATGTGGTATTTTCTAATTCTATTATAGCTAAGCTTTAGGCTGACTCGACGAAACAATGCCAAGCTGTACGATTAAATTGCCTGTTGTGGTTAATAACGAGTAATTCATATTGATATACACCTATTTGATATACACCAAAGCTCACCGCTAATCTTAAGAGAAAAGTTCACTAAATGTAATGGTATGTAATACCGCTTTCGCTTAAATATACTAATGATGATTGAGTGCACACATAGGCGAATTGCATAACTAATTAAATAAGGTCTAAAACGGGTGAGATATGGAAAATAGCGAAAACGGTGAGTCATTGGTCGACAGTGGGTCTAAGCCTCTCGCTTGGCATGCTAAAGTTTGGCCTATGCCAGCCGGGGCTACGAACTTCCCCGAGCAGTCCCTAAGCGATTGGCCGCCTCAGAATACCAGCGATACGGGTGTTTGTTTTTCCGGTGGCGGCGCCCGAGCAATGTCGGCTGCGATGGGGCAAATGCGTGGGCTACGCGAGCTAGGTTTATTAAGCCAAGCACGTTATATGTCATGCGTTTCAGGTGGATCTTGGGCTGGAACGATCTATACCTTCGCGCCAACCACAACCGATGACACAACCTTGTTGGGCGACTATCTGGCGCCTAGTTCCATCGTACAGAAATCGCAAGTAACCAAAGCGCTTAATGCCCTATGTATGTGCAACCCGCTGACGCTTGGCCTCTACAAAGCACTGATGCAGTTCTACCACGTTGTGTCCGACAACACCCTTTGGCTACGCGCAATTGGCCATCGTTTTCTAGAGCCGTTTGGTAAAAGTTCGTCGCAAAAGGGTTTGAACAATGAGCTCAAAGGGTTCACCTGGAATCAAGAAACCTTGGCATCCGTGTTAAAACGCAATGCTTCTTCGTTTAATAAAGATTCGTTTTACACCGTTGAAGAACGTAGCGGCGTGGCACGTCGACCCTTCTTGATTGATATGGTGACCTTGATATGGAAGCCAAGCGCCCTGCCGTTTACGCATGAGTATTTACTACCCGTAGAGTGCACTCCCTATTACAGCGGCATACCGGGTCACTATAACTACACCTACGACGGCTATAAATTGGATATTGGTGGGGGATTTGTTGAATCGTTTGCGTTTGGAAAAACCTTATACCAACACCAACCCGCGTCAGCAGACTCCGTTTGGACCAATATGGGGCGACCGTTTTTGTTATCCGACATGACCGGCACCAGTTCATCATTTTTCGCAGCAGGTGCCGCGAAGGCCGATATTGCAAAATACTGGGCACCAGTTTACAACTACTACCCGATTCCACAAACCGAATCGACGCCGGTTGGCGAGTATGAACAATTCACAGGGGACGGGGGCAACCTTGATAACTGCGGTATTTTACCGATGCTGCTGCGACAGCTAAAAAATATCATTGTGTTTGCTAATAGTGATCAACAAACTGGCTATTCAGAAATTCATGGTGTACCCATTGTAGCCGACATGATACCGCCTTTATTTGGCTACAAACCCTATAGTGAACTCTGGGGCTATGTTCACTATGGCAGCAAGTCATCCGATGGCTGGGCCATTCTCAAAGTTTTTGAGAGCAGCCAGTTTCTGCCACTTATCAACAAACTCTATAAGGCTTTTCAAAACGGCCAAACTGCGATGTGGAAGCAAACAATGGTCATCGCCGCCGACAACAAGTTGAATATTCCGCACACTACTTATTCACCCAATGTTTTGTGGGTATACAACAACCCTGTAAAGCAATGGTCTGACGCTATCGCGTCGGCTGACGTGCGAGCCGATGTGGTTCATGGTACGCAAGGCCATGGGCCGCTGGCCTACTTTCCAAATTACAGTACGGCGTTTGAAGATGTACATTTTTGGCACCCCAGTAGTTGGAAAAAGCTTGCTGACATGGACGCTTATCAGATATCCATGCTGGCGAATTTATCACATTGGAACGTCACCAGCACCACCGAAAGCCCTAACGGGCCGGCCAACCAAGATGTGTTTAAGAGTATGTTTTGATTGTCGAAAAAGACGGGCCGTTCTTGCTTAGTAAGCCCGCTTCAACTACTAGACAAACGTTCGGCACCCAGAAACATGACTTAAATGACATTCTGTTAATGGATTAATAGAATGTCATTTAGCAAAACAAAACGATCACCGCGATCGAAAAACCAGATTGCTCCGAGCTCTTTAGCCAAGGCTTCGGGGTTAAGCCTCTTGAAGGGGTTTTAAATTCACAAGTAGGTCGGTCAACACTCATCGTTTGTGATTAATAAACACCCGAGAGAACGTTGTAGTTTTGTTACGCAGGTCCGCCAAACAACGTAATTATGCTGTCTGACGGCGAAGACGAGAAACAAACCGTCGCCTTAGATCACTATCAACAACGCCAATATGAGCCTAACTTAGGTAAGCTTTTAAAGAATTTTCTGGGCGCTGTTAGTCGACTACGATCCAACCAAAACAGTCAAAATTTCACTCTACTATTAGGCAACGATAGAAGGCATGACTTTGTATATTGATCAAACGCTACTTCTTAGATCTACGCCAAAAGCATGAATAATTATGTTTAATTTTCGACTAATTTCGGTATGACATAATATTTTTGGCCATTTAGTTTGATTACCCTACCTTGTTCATGAATGGCGATAACCCTACTAACCTATGAGTGAAATTAATACCATGAAAACAAAACGCATTATCCCTGCGTCGCTTGTCTCACTTGGAATATTGCTGTCGAACTCGGCTAGCTACGCCCAAAATTCAGATGACTATGAGGCCCTTGAGCGCAGCAATTGGTCGCTATCAACCAATCGTAACGAAGCCGACTCGTTCTCCGCAATCGATGGTGATACCCGCAGCCGATGGACCACTCGCCAGTCACAACGCGATGGACAGTATTTTGAAATCAATCTTAATGATACCGTTTCATTTGACCGAATCATCCTAGACAGCAATAGAAGCAGTAACGATTACCCACGTGCCTATGAAGTACAGGTATCGAATGACGGCAGCAGTTGGGACACCATCGCCGCTAGCCGTTCCGATACTGACAGCGAAACAGTGATCGACTTTTCTCAACAAACGGCTAGCCAAGTTCGAATAGAACAAAATGGTTCGGACAACCGTTTCTGGTGGTCTATTCACGAGGTCACCTTACTTTTATTGCTCGACGATGACAATAATAGTGGCGACAATAGTGGCGACGCCGATAGCGACTTCTCAGATTCATCAACTTGGTCACTGAGCGCCAGCAACAGTCGTAATCTAAGCCGTGCATTAGATGGTTCAGCCAATACTCGCTGGACCACTGGGCAATCTCAGCGCGACGGCCAATTTTATCAAATCGATTTTAATACCATGAAAACATTTGATAATCTGCGTTTAGATACGGCGCCCAACCCTGACGATTATCCGCGTGAATATGAAGTCTTAATTTCTCAAGACGGTCAAAACTGGCAAACCATCGCGAGCGGAACACCATCGCCCGACAGTCAAACGAATATTACCTTTGCAGAGCAAAGTGCGGCATTTTTACGTATTGAACAACATGGCAGCGCCTCCCGTAATTGGTGGTCTATTCACGAACTCACTATTGCATTAGGTGAGCAAGAAACGCTTCCCGACGGTTTACACCCAGACATTACTCGAGTTGCTGATATTGCCCCAGAAGAGATTTTGAGATCCCCGGGCGGCACTGGCTGGAAGGATAGCTATTCGGTAGGCGACCAATGCTACTGTGATACAACCTTTGACCACGACATTGGCGACATTCGAGTTGATACAACGGTCGGCAATATTACCGTACGTGAAGCCTGCGCCTTAATTGGTGAAGGGCCTGGGGCTCAAGGCCGACCTATTTATAACGACGTTCAGTGTGGCAATGGCCCCGCTAACGACGCAGGCGATGAAGATTACTGCCCTGGCCGCGTTGATATCGGTAAAGAAGGCTGCCCTCAAATAGGGCCGACCTGGAAATTTTAATCGGTTCTTTATTGTTATATAGATAATACTCTGCAAAACCAAAAGTCGGCTGACATGTCACACGGCAAACAGCCGGCTTTTTTAATGTTATTACCTATATATAAAAAATCACTTCATAATCAAGAGCTTGAACGTCTTTTAGATGTTCCAGATTATGTGCTAACGACACTTATTTAATACACATAAACGCCTATTAAACGACGCTTTAATACGATCAAGTTAATATTGATACATAGATAATGTCCCGCTGACCGATCTTGGTATACAATATTATTTGTTATCCGGAATTAACGCTTCTCTCACTAGGCTTGGTTCTGACTCACATACAGTGATTAGTAATACTAAAAATGTGCTTAAGCTTTAGTAAATCACTTAAATTAAAAACCATCAAGTGACTAGAAACACTTCTAAAACTGACCTACTACCTATGAAAAAACTATTAAAAACGCTGACATTGTTGACCTTTTCAGTGGCAACATTAAACGCCAATGCGGGCTTCCCAGATGATTTAAGTGACGTTGTCTTTATTGAATCCCCTCAAGTTAGAGATTGGACCGTAGGCGCTGACTTAAATTTAGCGATTAGTGGTCCCTCAGTCATCCTTGACCACCGACCTAACGAAAACTCAAGAGCAACAGGCCGCTGGCCTTCAATTACGATTTTCAATACCGTTGTAAACGCCAACGCGTGGGGTGTCGTAAGACAAAACGGCGTGTGGATGGCTGGAACGTGGGAATATTTAAGAACAGGGCAAACTATTAAGACTCTAAGCGCCTTTCGTTTTGGCCACTTTAGACCCCCGGTATTTTCCGTTGATCGTTCTTTTAATACAGGCGACGTTTACGGCTTTTTTGTTTCAGGTACCATTCGAGCCGGTAGTGGCTTAAATAACATCGCAGAACGATCTAAATTCGTAGTCTACGAAGTAGGCAAAGGAGTTATTTTTACTGAAGGTGACACTCAGCCTGAACCAGAGCCAGAAGCTTCAGGTGTATCATCGTCAGTGATAGATTTATTATTAGATGACGATTCAGCAAACTAATTTACCCAATTAGATTAGTTGCATATCACTAGCCGTTTTCTTTCAATTAGAATGTAAACCATTTACTGGAACGCCGTAAACCACGGCCGTTCCAGTAAGTTTCTGATTTTGTGCGGTAGTATTTTTAAAGGCCGCTCTAGCCCATCACTCTAGCTCTCTTAAGGTCAGTTCATTTGGTTCGCAGTTTCGACAATTTCTGACGGATCAAAAGGCCCTATCAAATTAAGAAACACCGCATTTTCCGGTGTGCTCACCATAATCGACAAACCCTCTATCTTGTCGTTA
This sequence comes from Arenicella sp., assembly GCA_023301745.1. Taxonomy (GTDB): domain Bacteria; phylum Pseudomonadota; class Gammaproteobacteria; order Arenicellales; family Arenicellaceae; genus Arenicella. Next base: position 11,995 of record JALZVW010000140.1, read on the forward strand.
TCGCCATATTGCAGAACCACAACTTGCTCATCGCCGTCACGCACGGTCATCAATGTTTGCCAGTTCTTTAGCTTTAACGCTGTGACCGAGTCAGCGATGGCGTTGTCGAAGGCTTGCCGATTACTGCCAACTTCGTAAACGCGCATCTGTACGCCTTGCAGGTCTTGCAATACTGTTTTGAGTAGTCGCTTGGGCATTCTATGCCCATGCTCAAAATTTTCTGTGGCTTGTTGAAGCAACCAACGTACCGGCCCTAAACCACCACGCCCGACATTGATAGAAAGCAAGGCATTCGCACTGGGTGTATTAAGTTTGGCATAACCTGGCTTCGACTTCATACTGCTCGATGCATACAAGTACCCAGCCGCGCCAATTAATACCAGTGAGACAACCATTATTAGAATAATTTTTAAAATTTTCATCGGCTTAGTCAATATCAACGTTTAATGTTTGCGCAACCTTGCCAATTTTCTCAGGGTCAATCTCACCAACAATATTGATAAACACGGCTTCGCCACCGTCTTTTTCAGGCGAGACAACCATCACAACAACACCATCAATCACATTACTGGTTGATTTACTAAAGACACGAACCTTTTGGTTCTCCTCATTGTTGTTTACGGTAACCAATGTTTCCCAATTATCGGCCTTCAACTCACTACTAACCTGGTCAATGGTTGAGCTGGCCTTTGAAACTTCGCCATTCAAGTTGTATACCCGAACTTTAATAGATTCCAATTTAGACAATATGTCACCTATTTCAGGGTCTTCGCTGTTAGCAAAGCTGCCAATGAGTTTCATAAGCCCGGCGCTTAGATTGATTTCAACTTTCGGCTCACCGTAGTGGGTAGACAAATCAGCGAAATCAATTTCACCTTGTGCGTTGGCATAAGTCGATGTGCATAACAGTAATGTTGTAAAGCTTAGCGCTAAGAATAATTTAAACTTCTTCATGATGTCCTCGTAGGTTCAAACATAGTGTCAATGTAATCACACAGGCTACAACGTGCGATTGCGTCTATTAATTTCAGGGCTGCTTTCAAGTTCATGCGATTTAAAATTGGGCGTAAAGGTATCTCTCTCAATCTCTATCGCGGGTAACACCCCTGCTTTATTCATATTTGCATTCAGTGAATTGAGCACCTCGGCTCGCGTAATCCGGTTGGCTTCGCCTAGGTAATGCAATGCGGTCGCCAAGTCAGACTGCGCTCGTTCAAGTTGCTTCAAGGTTTGTTGTTGCTGGTAAAACTGAAACCCCATAATCGCGACCAACAAGCTGGCCGCGATGCCGGTGACTTTTGACCAACTCATCGACAATCCTCGCTTAGCATCTAACTCGTATACTCGAGCAGCCGGTGCCGATTCGGCAATCGCAACCAGTTTGCCGCCAAGATCGTCAGGTACCGCTACAAGCGGAATGTCTACCTCGGCCTCGCCCGTTACATCTGACGACGACGAGAAGAGCCTATCTAAATAACGGCTTTCGCTATCTTTCATAATTCACCTTTCACAATTCAATGTCCTGTAAAAAATCACGCAACTGTTTGCGGCCTCGGTGTATGTATACTTTCGCTTGGTTCTCATTTAAGTCGAGCGAGCGAGCAACCTCTTTGATTGAACGTTGTTGTAAATCAGCTAAAATAATCAGCGAGCGATACGGTTCTTTTAATCGCTCAATAGACACGCGCAACCAGCTACTCAGTTGTTTGCTCATCAGCTGTGTTACCGGCTTGCTGTGTGCGCTCTCACTCTCAAACTGATCCAGCTCAATATCGCTACTAGGTTTTCGGCGACGCAATTTATCAATGCAAATATTACGCACTACATGCAGCAACCAAGCTTTGGCCGATTCAACATCAAACTGCTTATCTCGCGGCTTATTCATTGCGGCCCATAAACGTTCATAGGCCTCTTGGGTCGCATCTTCAGCATCGCTCTTATCGGCCACCACAAACATGGCTTGCGAATAGATAAGCTGTTGATACTGATCAACCAAGGTTCGAAACAAACGCTGCATTAAGTGTGTGGCCTTTATTGGTGTAATTTTGTTGCCGTTCTATTATTAATACGCACGGCGAAAGGAAAGGTTACAAAAGTAGTTGGTTTTTTCTTAGACGTGAGGAGCTGTTTGAGTAAAATCTGCTTATCAATGCCATATTGCAAGGTCACCTCCTTAACCCTGTAAAAATAAAACATGAACTTTCTTCGCATCAAATCTTCTGCGACTCGATGCCTTAGGATTCACCGCGCAAGTATTTAGTTTAATTCGGTGGCTGAGACTTTGTCACTTTAGTTAGCCACCATCATTCTACGTTCTCGAATTCAGAATCCAAGTCATCAGACTCTATATTAAACATTTCATCCCACTCGCTAGTTCCATAGTGATATCTGACATCTTGATAATCAAAAGGAACGAGTGGATTAAGCCGGCATGCAGTACTACGAGAGCATTTTGAACTATAGACCTTACCTTCGCCAAGCTCACCATGAACGGCGTCCGTTCCAACTGACACTATCGACTTAGTCGCTTTGTCAAATATCAATGGCTTGTTCGACATTGGATCAATTGATAATTGATCTATGAAGTCAGGGACCAACTCTAATAGATTTTGCAACGGTTTCTGACGCTCTTGCTCATACCGCCGAATCGCTATATTCAGTTTTAGAGCACGTAAATGCATTGACATGAGACAGCGTTGTTCCGATCGATCTCGATAGTTTTCCCGCGTAACTACCTGTTGCTTAGACGAGCTATTAGGTTTGAATACGTCATACCATCGAGGCACGGTAGCGACGAAATTCAACTCACCCCAATCCATTTCTCTAGTACAAATTATACCCACCTGAGTCTGTAGGCCCGATAGCACAGGTCTATAACTATTTAAGCTCGACTCTTTCTGGATGAAGTACCTTGGAGCAAATATTCGCCCCCAGTCTCGCACAATTCTCACGAAAAGCGGCTGAGGCTCACCGACAAAATCCTTCATACCAAAATAACGTATATACCGAATTCTCTTCCAAAGCGGTTCATCGCCTAGCCCCTGAAGTGCCGATTTCAACATTCGAAACTCACCAGAATAAACTAGCCCATAGTCATCGTCTTTTAAATCAGATACGGTCTCAAGTTGCTCAAACGCTTGTTTCAACAAAGCTCCGGATATTTTGTGTCGGCTTATCAAGCTATGTAAAAAAGATAACTGCTTATCCACCATTTCGGTACCTCGCCAGAAAGAATGTGGCGTTAACACGGCATCCTTTTTGATCATCTCGGCGAATATCAACCCACGTTTCCAGGATTGAAAGGCTTCATTCATATCACCTTGCTCGGCATACACTCTAGATTCCAAGCGATTAAGCCCAGCGATAAGTTCAAGTGCTCCATGGCTGATACCAAATTGATTCCAAGAAGGTTCAGAATGAATAAAGCCAATTGAGTTTGCTTGCCGAAGTAAGTCTAAATAGCGATGGTTATCGGCCAATAGCTGCTGCGCCTTTTGTGTGTTCCAGCTCTCCACCAGAAGCGCGCTGACCTCATACCGTAAGTCATACTTATCATAGTCATCGCTCTGCTTCGGCAGTATAGAAAACGCATTATCTAAGTCGGTAACGCTTGGTAAATCCTTCAAAGGATAAGACGACAAAGGTGAGCTATCAGTTGATTTTCCCACAATGCCAAGAACAAACCCAAGCAAAATATTCAACAACAAGAATCCAAAAATCCATTTTAAGGCCACAATTATAGTTCTACTATTGATTAGCAACATTCTGATTAACAAGCACTCTATCGGTGTATCGTGCAAGAACGCTAACTTGAAGTAAGCGATTAATCAAGTGGCTATAGTATCCCTAGAAAAAATATTGAAAACGAAAGGCCTCGGCCTCATTACTGAGCTATCTAGTTACAGTAGTAATTTAGCAATACTACCAACCGCCGCCACCGCCACCGCCACCACCGCCACCTGAAAAACCACCACCGCCAGACGACGATGAACTCGGTGGTGTCGAGGCGGCCATCACGCTGCTGGCCAAGCCAGCAGCAATAGCCGGAGCAAAAGACCCAATAGACGAAACACTGCCGCCGGTGTACCAAGTTGTTCGCCCAGAGTCACTCCCTGAGTCCCAATTTGCAGCGGCCAAAACATCAGTAAATTGACCAGACCATTGTGTTTCTAAATCAAGCGCGATCGCATACGGTAAAAGCTCTTCGTATAATTGAGGTGTTTTTTCAGGCAGGTTCAATCGCTTCAAGCTATCGTGCTCGGCTTTTGCCAAGTACAACTTAAACCCTTCAATTTGGTCAAGCAAGCCAACCGCCGGTTCTTTGGGCGCAGGCATCAAGTACATGAACAACCCAAGCACTATTCCATAAGTAGAAAACCCGATCGCCATCAAGGTGCTCTCATAATAAAAATTAGCGGCGGCTAAACCCAAGCTAATAATGGCCATCGAATAACCCATAGCTCCATTTATCTTGCGTATAAATATCGACGATACGATCGCTGAGACAATATACAAAACCAACATAAGCCGAGCCAAATCATCTATGGCGTTATAACTGTCTAACCCCATTATGACCAAGCCGGCGAGACCAACAAAGCCGCCGATAAAAAGCGGTATCACATGATTCTGGTGTGCTTTTTTGGCGAACTCGTCTTGCAAATAACCGTCATAGCCCTGCTTAAGCGCCTTTAACCCGCTATCGTATTCACCATCGAGGGTGACCGAATCGCGCCCGGTAAATAAACCTTCAAACAATATTGTTTCGCTTGCCGAGAGCGGCTTGGGTTCGCTCCTTTTAGCGCCGCTAGACTCTGACCCCGCGATGTCGGTCGAGGTTAATCGAAAAGTGTTTTTCTTTGGCTTACTGATTGTTAGCCAGCCTTTGATGGCAATGCTCAATACCCCAACAGAGAACGACGTATGATCGACTCGGTTACGGTAAACAGCGCGATGAGCCGCGGCTGATAAACCCTCCACCGGGCGATATTGCGCAATAATAATGCCTCGGCGTGGGTCTCGCCCAATTAACAACCAAGACAACAAAAATATGAACGCCATCAAGCCAAGTAAGCCAGCGCCAAAAAAGAACGACTTATTATCACGATACAGCGTGGTCAGACCAGGCGGCTGCGATAAGACAATTTCGGCGGCATCAAATTTCAAGCGAATGGTCATTCCTTGGCCAGCTTTCAGTGGCTCATCAGCGGCAACCGCAAGATCGCCATTGTCTGCCATAGAAAATTGCGCATCGCTGGCTGCCGAGCCTTGCTGGCCCGTGTAGACCTCTTGCTGATAAATCGCTGAGTTCCCCGGTAACGACACCTGCGCCGTTGCCCGCTCGACGTTAAAACGCCAGCCATTACCGGTTACATTCCAATATAGTTGAGCCACATTATCATTAACCACTATTTGACGCTCAGCGGTGTAACGTAAAGTATATGTATGTTCGCCGTGATCAATCAGTTTATGGCTGCTCCCAAAAAAAACGCGCACCCCGTTAGTCAGCTCCTGAGTATGAAACGGCTCGACTTTGCCATTGCGCTGAAGGCCAACCACCTGCACTTGCGCTCTAGACTTAAGACCAAATTTACCGTACCTAGGGTGATCGTAGCTGGTTGGTAAATCGCGATAGATACCACGTTTAATATTACGGCCTTGCGCATTGACCGTGATCTGTTCAACGACATTGATACTGCCACCACGGTTAACCGTAATATCACTATGGAACTTAAGAATCGCTTCATCGGCCTGCGCAACCGAAGTAAATAGCAAGAACAAAGCACACAACAACGCCCGACCCTTGATGCCTTGCTTAAGGCTATTTAAGAAATCAGGTTCACTCATATGAAACACTCCTTAAGACAATTTGATTGATGGAGCCGCTTGCATCGCGGGTAACTCAAGCTCGAAAAACTTAGCGCTCTCAAACGAAAACTGCCTGGCAATCAAGTTCGATGGAAACGACTCAACAAGCACATTTAGCTCACGCACAGCGCCGTTGTAATAACGCCGTGCACTTTCGATGTCGCCCTCGACCATAACCAAATTGCTTTGCAACTGCTGAAAATTTTGGTCGGCTTTGATCTCAGGGTAAGCCTCGGCCAACACAACAATTTGATTGAGCTGCAAACCAAATGATTGTTCGCGTTGCTCTGTTTTTTGCCTGTCAACGCTAATACCTGGCGCACGCAGTTGAGTGGTTTTAGTTAATAAATCGGTTTCATGCTTAGCATACGATTTAACTACGTTAGCCAATACCGGAATAAGATCATGCCGTTTGGTCAGTTGAACGCCAATACCGCTCCAAGCGTCTAACACATAGTTTCTAGCACGAACTAAACGGTTGTACATCCATGCAATCAAACACACTAAAGCAATCACAACCCCTAACGTTATTTCCATTTTCCCTCGCTGTGCTCGCCATGTTATAAAATATAATGTGGGGCATAATAGCGAACTTAAATTAGTAAGATCAAATTTAAGCTCACACTAGATAGTGCCAACGCCATTGTTTAAAAACATGCGCTGCACACCACAAAGGCTCTTTGGCTGGCCAATGCCCAAAACCGTTTAGCCCCCGCAACCACCGCAACCGCTGCCACAGCCGCTATCGCCACCATCAACGTCATTATTAGTGCCGCCGGAGCCACCACCGCAACCAGAGCTCGAGCCGTTCTTTTTTTGGTCAACAGCCTTAAAAAGTAGATAGCCTAAACCAACAATAGCGATCAGTAATATAATGGCAAACCAAGCCGAGCTTCCATCGCCTTTAACACAGGCGGCGAGCAACATCGGCAATGGGGTTACAGCTAGCAACGACCTTGATGGTTTTTTTAATAAGAGATAGCTTGCTGTGTTCAGTCTCACGAATTTGTCAGCTTGGTGAAACCGCTGTTCGCACTCTGGCCAAACCTCTAGAGGTGGGCTCTCGTTAAATACCTGCGCGTACCTATCTAATGTAGATTGATATTGATGCCAATATTTTTTTGACTCGCTCTTACCGCCTTGAGTTGGGCCATGATGCAAAGACTTTTTTAAAACGCCCTGACACAGCTCGACCCAGTACGACTTAGTATAGGTTAAATGTAAGTGCCAAACCTGATCTACTTGATCTGAAGGTGTTACTGATCGCGTTGACGTTATCGCAAGATAAACGAATTTTTTGTACTCGCTAACGCATCGTTCCGCGTATGCGGGGCTCCAATTATTTTCTCGACATAGACGATCAGTAAACGTTAAGGCATCATCGTCAGAGCCAATTTTAAACGCTAGTATTTCATTCAATAAAGTCGTGTTTAACGATTCCATGGTTGGTCACCTTATACGTTCTATCTAGCGGCTTAACTATCGTCGCCGCCGATCAAAAATTAATGGCCGATCGTTGAACATAGCATTTAGCTCGCGATTTTTCTGTATTAAATTGAACACGAAATTTTAGCCAGCCACGCTTTCAAAGCATGCACAAGCGACAACCTTGATGAAAAATTAGTCTTGCTCGCTCAGAAAAATTTTCAAAAACGTATTTTCTAAAGCAAGAAATAATCAAGTAGACAACGCTTTTTTACTCAACGAACGATTAGCCACTTCGTACAGCTCGACCAAAAGAGACGCACACTGGCTTTCTAGTGCCTCGTCTGCGCCGCCAACACCTTGGCAAAAACCTGCCGGCATACACCGACTCGTAGACAATTTAGAAAATGGCGCGGTGATCGCCACTTCAAGAAAAAAAGGCGTGCATTTAAGAACGACACCCGTAATTAGCGTGCCGTTGTGAATTGTAGAAACTTGCATTGTCTGACCCTTGATAAGAATAACCAAGGCAACAGCGGGACCATAAGGAGAACGCTTTAGCTGAATTTATAACCCGCTCGCAAGTTGCCATTAAATCAGCGGTCTCATACTGTTTGTAGCTTACCTCAAACACTGAATAAAGCAACTGTCGATAAGGCAATACAGACAAAGCAACTATAGATAGAACAACGACAGATAGAACAACTAATGATAAAAAAACTATGAGCGATGTCTTTCTAGTCTAGCCTTTTGTTGGCGTGGCCGGCTTGACGTATCAACGATCGTCTAAGCTTTGCTGAGGCACCTTGCGTAGCTTGTCTAAGTTATACCCTAAGCCTTCGGTCTTTTGCACAAGCGCTTGATAGTCAGCGTCACTTATTTGCGGCGTTCGCGCCATCAACCAAACATAATCACGTGCTTTGCGCCCGATAATCACTTGGCTATAGTCGTCACTCAAATAAACAATTCTGTAGTCGGCTTTGAACGGCCAAATAAACTGCATGCGCCACAAGGCGTTGCTGGTTTTATCTTTAATAAAACCTTTGGGTGTATAGGTCTTTAGCGGGCCATCAAAACCACCCTTATTAAAGGTAAACGTCGTTGGTATATTGCCATCGCTATCGAGCTCATAATGCTCTACCGCATTGTAAGCTTGGCGTTCTATAAACGTGGGAATGTTGGCAATAACATACCAATCACCCATAAATTTTTTCAGGTTAACCGATTCAACCGCAGGCATTGGAGCATGGGTCGCACAACCCCCTAGAGACAAGACCAGCATGGCGACCATAAATAGTTTTGAGTGAATTTTCATGATCACTAGGTTAGCAGAGTGCGGCTGGCATTTGTGTCAAGGAGGCGGGTTGAAGAGATACCACGCCGTTGGCTTAACCGTGCAAAAGCCTCTTGATTTATGGCTGTGACGCGCCAATTATTTTTAAGGTAATGCGCACTATCTAAAGTGATATAGGTGGGCCTACTAGTTATAGATTAGTCTAAATAGAATATTTTATACACGAGAGGCAACGCAATGACAATATCCAGGCGATCGGCAATCAAAGGTTTGGCTACAATCGGGGCAGCAAGCGGCCTTAGTTCTTGTGCTCAACCAAATGAAAAAGCCCCCTCTACCTCTCAGTTAAAACAACCTACCCTTAGTGTTCCAGATGAACCAGATCAGTTGTTGCTCAACCATGACAATGCGGTTGAAGAAATGCAAAGAGCCGGCGTTGATCTATTAATATGCCGCGACCCAGTCAATGTTCAATACCTAACAAACCTGCGGACGACGCCAGAGGTATTGGGTATGGACGGCGTAAGTTATGCAACGCTTAAAGCATCGATCGACCGTAAACCAACGTACATAGGCAGCCGCATACAATTTTATTTTGATGCCCCTAAGGCATCGGTGGTCGAGCAACTTGATTTCCGCTTTGTTGGCGTGCCTGCCGAGCCAGACCTATACGGCCAATTAAAAGAGGCAAGCGACATCGCTAATGCGCCCGCCGCGATCTATGCCATGCCCAGAATGCACGACGAGCAACCTCTATCACCATTAGAGTCTCGCCGGCTTAAGCAAATCGAACGAGCCGTTACGGAATTGAAAGCCACCTCTGAGGCGGCCATTCTAGCCGAGATACTTGAAACAGACCTAGTGAACAAAACCATCGCGATTGATGACCTGATGCTCCGCTCGGTAATTGAGAAGAGCGGCCTTGATGTTCGTATCGTTGACGGTGAGCGGCTAATCAGGCGCATGCGCCTAATCAAGTCGCCTCTGGAAATAGACTACATGCGCTTCTCAGCCGAAGCCAATACGCTTGCCGCAAAGGCCGCCGCCCGTCGTGTACGAGAGGGTGCCACGTTTGCTGATGTTCGCAAAGAATTCGCCAAAGCCTGTACAGAGTATGACACCAGAGCGAAATTCATGATGCTCGACACCCATACCCCTAACCTTTCAAGAGGCGAAATAAAAGACGGGCGTAGCTTTCTGATGGACTCGGTCAGCGCCTTTGAAGGTTACCACGGAGACTACGGCCGAACGGTTTGCCTTGGTGAACCTAATCGAAAAATGCAAAAGGTGATCGCCGGCCTTTCAGCAACCTGGGACCGTGTACTACCCGAGCTCAAGCCAGGCGTAACGTTCAACGAAATTATCAAGCTTACAATGAAGTTGTATCGTGAAGTCGGCCTTGATGTAGGCTACGCCGTAAACCCTCATAGCGTGGGCATGCATCATCATGATGACCCAAATGCGGTAGATTTCTCACTCGGTTATATAAAAGACAATGTAAAACTTCAAGAAGGCATGATCGTGAGCATCGATATGCCGTTTCTCGATGTGGGCCTAGGCGGCAGTGCGCATCTAGAAGACAGTGTTTTGATTACCAAAGACGGCCCCGAATTGATTAATGACCCCTCTGACCGAGTGATTGTTATCTAACGGCAGTTTTTAACGCAACAACAAATGCGCAAATGCCAAACGGTCACTCCGTGAACCACACTCGCAGCCACACGCAAGGCACCTTACAAAACGCGCTTAGGGTGCATGCCATTAACCATGCCCATGAACGGCGGGTGAATTGAATACCCGACCATGCTCAGTAGTGCCTCCGGAATTTGGCCAAGAGTCTCTTTGCTTAGCTCCAGAAAAAAGTTCTCTTGTGGCCTAAGCCATGGCTCGCAATATTGGCAAGTTACCGCTAACCGAGAATCCTCTGATTGATTGGCTCCGCCGCCATGCCATAGCGTGCCCAGAAAAAACACCACAGAACCAGCCGGCATGATCACCGGTACCGTGAGCGAGCGGTCTGTTACCGGCTCATCACCTAAGCGATGGCTTTCGGGTATAACAACCGTGGCACCATTATCGATAGTAAAGTCGTCAATCGCCCAAATCGTTGCCGCGCCAAACGCGGGCCTTGGGCGAGGTACTGGATAAAAGCCATCGTCGTAATGCAGCGTCTGTGCTTCTTCGCCCGCCAGAATATTAATAATTTGCGCTTGGCTGAGTAAGTAATTGGGCTGAAATAATTTATCGAGTAGGCCCGTCACTCTAGGGTGAACCGCCAGGTCATCAATCGCCCTGGTTTGTTCCAGAACATTGTAAACACGCTGTGTTTTAAGGCCTTCAAAATTATTACGGCCAACGCCATCTAGCAATGGCGACACGCCACCTCGAATCAGCTCAAGTTGTTCAGCGTTGAGCACACTCTCAATAATGACATAGCCTTGGTGTTTTAGCGTTTCAAAATCGGCTTGGTTTTGATCAGCCAAGGCCGCGTTCTGCGTGGGCGTGTAAGATTTGTGGCGCGATGCCAAGTCTTTCTGTAAGTCATTTACTGATGATATTCGTTTCGACGATGACAATGCAGTACTCCTAAATTAGGTTTCGATACGCTGAGCGGGGCTCTCTTTATTCGCCTTTCTCTGTATCGGCAAAAGCACAGTATACACCGAGCCAGTTGCATGGCGGCCTAGACACGCCTAATCAGTCCGCCAGTCGCACAAACGTTAAAGCGTTAGAAAAGGTCGCCACTTAAAGCTCTAATACTTGAGGCAAAAGGAAACTATTTAATAAATTTTTTATTTTCGGTATTCTTATACCGAGAGACATTTAAGGGGGAGAAAAATGGGCCGAAAAAGAAAGAAAAAGGAGCAATCTGATGGCGAAACGATATTTGGAATAGTTATTTGTATTGTTGGCCTGTTCTGTTTCAATCAGCCGGGGCTGGCTATATTAGTTTTAATTGTTGCATCGCTTATTTTAATTGCTGTCAAATCCAATCATCAGGTTAATTTAAAAACCTACGAGCCAAAGCCCAGCGTAAAATCGCCCAAGGCTGAAAATAATGTTCGCGTAAAGGTGCTGCCGCGCATTACACCAGCCCACCCAACACAGTGGAGCGAGGGGTTAATCGCAAAACTTGAGTGGCGAGTATTCGAAAAACTCTGTCTTAATATATGGAAAGTAAAAGGTTTTTCCGCTCAAGAAACAGGTTCTGGCGCAGATGGCGGTGTTGATTTCTTTCTCTATGCTAAGACAACTAAGAAAAAAATCGGCGCAGTGCAATGTAAAAGTTGGGGCAAACGGCAAATTGATGTAAAGGTGCTTCGAGAGCTCCAAGGCGTGGTCGCGTCAGAGCAATTAAAACTCGGCCTTTTAATGTATTCAGGTGTTCTTTCAAAAGGGGCCATCGAGTTCATGAAAAAGCCAGCCGTAAACATAAAAGCGCAAGGCCCAGCAGACATTCTTGCTGAACTCTATAAATTGCCACCGGCAGCGCAAACAAGATTACTAAACGAAATGACCAGGGGCGACTATGAAAGCCCATCTTGCCCAAATTGTGATACCAAGCTGCTTAGAAGAACGGCCAAAAAAACTGGAAATCAATTTTGGGGGTGTAAGAGCTTCCCTAAATGTCGCTATACGATGCGTTGAGAAAAATCAGCCGAGAGAAAAAGCATATCCGCCGACTTTACGCTAACCCTAGGGTAATTCGCTAGAGCTCGCAACGCGTTTTTTTACGAATATAAGCACTAGGGCCACCCATTGATGTATCGGCCAATAGTTGTGCAACTCTCGGGTCACCCTTAAATGTGCAAAGTGCCGATATTGCCGAGCTTATATGATCTGAATCATTAGTAGACGCTTTTATAAGCGCTGGAATTGCTTTGGTGTTGCCTATTTCAGC
>JALZVW010000141.1 GCA_023301745.1 Arenicella sp.
GGTCAAACCGCGGCCAAGCTTGGGCCAACAACACAGGTTGGCGCATTGATTACCAAGTAATCTCCGACAATTTGAAAGATAAAGTTGTGGCGGGTTCTGACCTTATTTATAAAGACGAGCGTTTTTCGGATCATGCGCCGCTTGTGATTGAATATGATATTTAGCCCATTGCCCCTATTCGCTTGGCCAAACGTCGCCTCAGATCACCTATAGATGACTATCGCGACAACAGTAGAACCCAAAATCCACTGGTGGCGGGAGAAGTCCGTTTGGATTCTTCTGCTACTGGGTTTTTCGGCTGGCATGCCATACTTTTTAATCTTCGGCACGCTGTCTTTGTGGCTGCTAGAAGCCGGAGTTGACCGATCGGCCGTTACTTTTTTTAGCTGGGCTGTACTAGGCTATTCGTTCAAATTTGTCTGGGCACCATTAGTCGACAGGTTGCCGCTACCATTGCTTACTAGAATGTTCGGTCGAAGGCGAGGCTGGTTATTGCTTTCTCAATTAGCGGTAATTTCTTCAATCGTGCTTATGGCAAGCATCGACCCAGCCGACTCTCTAAACTGGATGGCGGCGGGTGCGGTATTGCTTGGGTTTTCAGCGGCGACTCAAGATATTGTTATCGACGCCTACCGTATTGAGGCGGCCGAGCCGCGTTTGCAAGCAATGTTGTCATCAACCTATGTTGCCGGGTACCGAACAGGCATGATTGTCGCCGGAGCCGCCGCATTAGCACTGGCTCAAGAGCTGGGCAGCTCTCAAGGCTCATACTCATACCAAGCCTGGCAGCATACCTATTTGATTATGGCTGCAGTAATGGGTATTGGCTTACTAACGACGTTATTGATCAAAGAGCCGAATACTGACGCAAGCGTTGGCACCCAATACCCAACCAATGACTACGTCTCGTTCTTCGGTGTGTTCTTATTGTCGATCGTGGCGCTCATATTGGTGTATTCATTTTTCCCCGTAATACCAAGCTTGTTTTCAGAATTGTCGCAAAAAGTATTCGCCTTCTTCTACGGTATTTTGAGAATGATGCTGTCTCTTTTTGCGGCGTATGGCACGGCCAAAACGTGCGCAAAGCTCGGGCTTATTAACCCTAATTTAGTGCGCGAAGGCTATGTTGATCCGATCGTCGACTTTCTAACACGTTACGGAAAACTAGCAATCTGGGTTTTGCTGCTTGTCGGTTTATACCGAATATCCGACATCGTCATGGGTGTGATCACTAACGTATTTTACGCCGAAATGGGCTATAGCAAAAAGGAAATTGCCAGTATCACCAAAGTCTTTGGCGTGTTAATGACGATTTTTGGAGCATTCATGGGAGGCCTATTAGCAATCCGCATAGGCGTGATGAGGGCATTAATGCTCGGCGCTGTGCTGGTCGCGGTGACTAATTTACTGTTCATGTGGCTTGCGCAAATTAACGGCGCGCACACATACTTAGATTTTTCAATTCCTCTTATTTTCACCACAATAAATATCTCACTGCCCAAGGAGCTATTCATTGTTATTGTGATTGACAACCTCGCTCAGGGCTTTGCTATTGCTGCGTTCATAGGCTGGCTCTCGGCGATCACTAATGTTTCATTTACCGCCACTCAGTACGCAATTTTCAGCTCGTTAATGACGCTTATTCCAAAATTAATTGGCGGCTACTCTGGCACCTTGGTCGAAAGCTTTGGTTATGAAAACTTTTTTCTATTCGCCAGCGCGCTCGGGCTACCGGTTATTGCCCTGGTCTATTTTCTACAAAAGCAATTCGAGTTTACAAAGCCCAGTTAGCTCACCCAATAGACCACACTCCTTTTTCTAAATTGTTCCATTATGAGTGGTATTCTAAACCTAGACAAAAAACGTGATGGCTCCAATTTTGAAAACGCTTAATTTTGACAACCGATTCTTAAACGACCTGCCTGCCGACTCAGATTTAAGCAATAGTCGTCGGCAAGTGCATAATGCGTGCTACTCATTTGTTGAACCGGCTAAAGTCAGCGCACCATCGCTGGTCTCGTTCTCTAAGGAAGCGGCCGCTCTACTTGATTTGTCGGCTGACGACATTAATAGTGACGAGTTTCTTAAGGCGTTTTCAGGTAATCAAATGCTTGAAGGCACAAAGCCCTATGCAATGTGCTATGGCGGTCACCAATTCGGTAATTGGGCGGGGCAACTGGGTGATGGCCGAGCGATTAATTTGGGTGAGGTGGTTAATGCGCAGGGCGACTATTGGGCGGTGCAGCTAAAAGGCGCTGGGCCGACGCCATATTCGCGCACGGCTGATGGTTTGGCTGTCTTACGCTCCTCGGTTCGGGAATATTTATGCAGTGAAGCCATGTTTCACTTAGGCGTGCCCACGACTCGAGCCTTAAGCTTAATAAACACCGGCGAAGAGGTAATGCGTGACATCTTGTACAACGGCAATGCAGCCTATGAGCCAGGCACGGTTGTGTGCCGACTCAGCCCAAGTTTTGTGCGCTTTGGTAGCTTTCAAATATTCTCTTCTCGCAATGAGCACGACGAACTAAAGCAGTTGGCCGATGCCACGATTGCACATCATTTTTCTGAGCTGCTTGACGCCCACGAAGTAGGGTCTAAAGAATTGTACTTAGCGTGGTTTAACGAAGTGTGCCAACGCACAATGACCATGGTTGTTGAATGGATGCGTGTTGGCTTTGTACATGGCGTGATGAACACCGACAACATGTCGATACTTGGGTTGACCATCGATTACGGCCCCTACGGCTGGCTCGATGACTTCAACCCAGAGTGGACACCCAACACCACCGATTCACAAAACCGGCGCTATCGCTATGGCCAACAAGCCAATGTGGCGCTATGGAATTGCTTCCAATTAGCAAATAGTCTGTACCCATTAATCGGAGAAACAGATGGCCTTGAGCGCACGCTAGAAGATCTTCAATCGAGCTATCAAACCCAATGGCTCGAGATGATGAGTAAAAAGCTTGGCTTTAAATCTGTTGAAAACGGCGATCAAGCGCTGTTCGAGCGTTTAGAGGCTCTGTTAGCAAAAGTTGAAACCGACATGACTATTTTTTATCGTTGCCTAGCCGGCGATGATCTTAGCTTAGCCAGCTTCTCCGACGCTTATTATCAAGATAAACATGATCAAGATTATAGCTTGGCAATGAACCGGTGGTTAGACGATTACGCAAACCGGCGCGCGAAAGAAGCAATCGAGCCCGGCGCACGAATCAAGGCCATGAACTCAGTAAACCCTTTGTACGTTTTTAGAAACTATCTAGCCCAACTCGCCATCGACAAAGCTGAGGCGGGCGACCATTCGATGGTCAACGAACTGCTAAACGTATTTCGAAACCCTTATGAACAACAAGAGGGCATGGAAGCTTACGCACTAAAACGCCCAGAATGGGCTCGCAGTAAAGTAGGGTGTTCGATGCTGTCTTGTTCTTCATAAATTTCGAACCGATACTGTTCAATCGGCGCAGACAGCCAAAAACTTTAACAACGTCATCGCATTTTAATGTCTCAATACTCAATGGGCGTAGGCATAGCCCGCGAATGGTCGACATCAAGAGATACTGTAACGATTGCAAACACTATTAGCATTGCCACAGCAGATAGCGCGTATAACTTGGTAAACTTATCTATTATAAGTAACACTACGCCATAGTTTTTCCAACGGCCCCTGCTTGAAT
>JALZVW010000142.1 GCA_023301745.1 Arenicella sp.
CTGTGAACCACCTGATCCCTTCTCGAACTCAGAAGTGAAACCAGTTAGCGCCGATGATAGTGTGGGTTCCCCATGTGAAAGTAGGACATTGCCAGATTTTATTATAAAGCCCCAGTAGAGCGATCTACTGGGGCTTTTTTATGCCTGACATAAGCAGACTACCTCGCCGGATACCAATTCATGCTAGTTGGGCTGGCGTGGTTAACGCCTAAAGCCTAAAGCTAACAATCCTTAATATCTTAGCGCCCATTTATCGGTGCCTCAAATCGATTGCTTAATTAAAAGCACAGGTTTATGCTTTTCGACCTATGTGATTATTGCTAACGAGGATTGATTTCATGACTTACTCTGTTTGTCGACTGGTGTTTATTTTGTCTGCTATTACGCTGCTAAGCGCTTGTGCGAGCACCGCTAAAAGCCCGCAAGATCAACGGTTAGCAATTCAGAAGACCAAGGATGAGACGCTGACCAAGCTCTATGAGTTGTACCCTAAAACGCGTTCACAAATCAGCGCCGCGCCGGGTTATGCGGTATTCACTAATGCGTCGGTGAATGTCATTTTGGCCAGCTTTGGTGGTGGTTACGGCATGGTGCAGAATAATGCGACAGGTAAAATCACCTATATGAAAATGACTGAAATTGGCGTTGGCTTAGGTGCTGGTGTTAAGGATTTTCGTGTCGTAATGGTATTCGATAGTAAAAATACGATGGATCAATTTATTGATCATGGCTGGGTTTTTGGTGCGCAGGCTGATGCGGCGGCAAAGGCCTCGGATCAAGGGGCTGCTGTCGGCGGGGAGGTCACGGTGAATGGAATTAAAATCTATCAATTCACTGAGAGCGGCTTAGCCTTACAAGCAACGGTTAAGGGTACCAAGTTTTGGAAAGACGCCCGTTTGAATGAATAGTGATAGGGAAATGGTCGATATAGTGATCACTTTGTCCAATTTATACGAAATTATCGCGATAGTGTAGTGGGTATTGCCAGGCTTTTCTCTCGCGCACTATGATCGAGGCCACCACATTGCTAATACTTAATTGGCTTTAAGCGAGCCGTGGGATTATGATTAAGCGCTGTAAAAATAATTAACCCTATTTAGTAAGGTATAAAAATGTCTAAAAATAAATCACTTTTGTTGAAAAGCTTGAAGAAAACGTTGGCGATTGGCTTGCCAGTTATGGCAATCAGCGGTTTCGTTCCAACGGCAATGAATGTTGGCGTTGCACAAGCAGAACACCACGGCGAAGCGGTAGTTGCTGAAGCAAAATCAGAAGCTGAAAGCAAACTTAAGCATGTAAAATCTGAAGCCGAAGCCGGTGTATCAGAAGCGACTGCTGAAGCCGAAGCTGGCGCATCAGAAGCAACTGCTGAAGCCGAAGCTGGCGCTTCTGAAGCGAAAGCTGAAGCCGAAAAGAAGCATTAGTTAGCGCCCCATTCGCCACGCAATAGCGGTGGAAGGGGGGTTGGATTAAAAAAGGCGATTTCTAACGAAATCGCCTTTTTTATTGGCCTTAGCTCTCAAGGCAACAACTGTAACGATCAAATAGGTCGACATTGCAGCATGATATGCCCGCCGTGGCGTTGATGGTCCATTTTTCGGCTGATCATAACTAAACTAATTCAAGAGCTTATTTAATTCTTCGATTACGGATGTCGCATGCTTAAGATCGACACTATCGATGGAATAGCCCTGAATACCTGTCAGCCACTCAGGCAACATTTCGGAGGTGGTCGATTTTTTGGCGACGCTGTTGTTCCACAATCTCGAGATGGTCTGTGCATTGCTTATTGTTTGAATGCAGGGGTCTTGTTTTACTATGCCCCCCGATTCGAGAAATACTATCGCGTGTATTTGCGCCTGGTCACCAAAGGTGGCGTTTGCCGTTGCTATCCAGCAAGGCTGATTCGCGGTTTCGCTAATCGACCAATCTCGTTTAACAATGGCTGCTTGACCGGGGTTGCCGGTCTGCGGCTTGCTCGGGTAGTAATTCCTTGGGTCGTAAGAGCTGCTGATTGAGTCAGTATTGCTTGGCAGTGATAATGGTAAATCTGTACATTTCACTGTATTGACGTGTGAGCTTAGAATTGGCGAACCGCTGAGCAACCGAGAATCTTGTTGATGTAGGCACAATTCATACGCAAAACCATCTAATTGATGTCGATTAGCGACAATAAGCACATTTTTCCTCTTAAGCGCGACCACAGAACCTTGAATTAGTGCGAGGTCGTCAGTTTGAAGGCAATGCGTTGCAATGAGGTTGACGCAATCGTCCATCAAACGAGATAGTTTACGGCTACCGGACAAGACTTTAGTATCGTTCGTGAGTACATAACCATAGCTCGAGCGCATTATATTAACCTCGTGGAGGTTATCTGGATATAACGCGTCTTGGTCGGTGAATGTTCGCATGTAGCTGTTAGCGATAGTACAAGCGCACCTCAAGCGAACGGACACTCCGGCAAAATTCAAGTAACCTATGTTGTCCCATGTTTGTAGCGGTTTTTGGGTGTCGGTGAATACCCGGCTTTTGATTTCAGTTTGACTAAAGAGGCTCGCTTGCGACCAATCTGCAAGCATGTTCCATGTTTGCGCTAACCAAGTCTGCTCATCTTTGTTCGAGTCTGAACTGTCTTCGCTCTGTTGAGCGCCCGCTGGGCCTAAGGTGTCTGTTAACTCTTGCGCGATTTCATTCGGCTTTGCACCGGCTGAGTTCTGGATCCATATCCACGTAGCTAATTCGTTTGGAGTAATATACGCCGTAGTTTTTTTGATCGGGTCGTGAGCCAATAGCGCTAGTGAATCATCAAAAACGGCCTCGGTACCATCGCGGCTGGTTAAAGGTAGCTTGTCGTAATCAATCTCGAAATCGCTAGATAGGCTATTAATGTCAGCAAAGCGAGGAACCGGAAAACAGTTTAGATACTTGTTTGCCTGATCCGACGGAAATAGACATTGAAACCCCACCGCTCGGCTGAGTTCGCGCTCGGCTTTCTGCGATAAAGTGAGCGTGTCACGGTCGCAATCGTTGAGGCCCAGCATGTTAACAATTTCTGTTACCATGCCTTTCTTGGTCTGGGTTTCTTCTTTGGCTTGGGATTCATCGGTAGAGCATATTTCGAGCGACGGGCTGAGGTTGCACTCGAGAATCCAAGGCTTTAGGTCGCTATCGACCACCAAGTCGAGACCTAATAGTTCATAGGCCCCTTGAGTGTCCGCGGTGTACTTTTTTGCTTGTTCCCGCATCGCTTCTCTGGCCGCAATGACGGTAAGGCTAATTAAATCTTGAATTTGTTGGTATAAGCTTTCGTCATTAATGTTTTCTGAGCGGAGCCATTCTTTATAGGTTCGAAATGAATGGAAAACCACTGGCACATCGGCCTCCGAATTATGTTCGTTAATATCCGGGTTGGTTAAGTGGCGATAAGGGTTGTCCAGATCGTCTAGGTCATATTTTTCAGAGGTTAGCTTGGCCGACCCCTCGTGGTACCAATAGAATCGCAGTGGTTCAACAGAGGTTACCAACACATAGCAACGCAGAACATATTTGAAGCCATTCCACAAATGTGGCTTGTCTAAATATTCTTGAATGATCCATTGATTGTCGAGCGGCACTGTCTCGGGGTGTTGGACCACTTCAATACCTCGACCTCGAGACATATTGCGAGGCTTTTGTATCCATCTGAACTCGGGCTGATCGGCCGCCGCTTGTTGAAAGTCAAAATATTCTTCCGGCATAGAGTACGTATGAGGGAAAAACTGATAACGTTTTTCCTGTGGTAATCCTTTGACCGCAAGTTTGGCCTTGTGGAGTGTTTTGTACAAACTGCTTTTTATTGTCAGCGCACTGTTGCCGGGAACATGGTTGATGGTTTTATTCGGGTCGAGCCTTTCGAACTGATCTGGGTCGGGCATTTCTGTACTCCAACAGGCGTCCCACTGATTTCTTGAGCCTGGCGACCATATTTCTTTGTCTAAGGCTTCCAGAAAAAATTGATCTTGTTCGTCCGGCTTTTCGTAACCTAGCCAATATTTTTTTTGTGTATTCATGACTGCTTTTCTATCTCGAAGGTGCAATGATTATTGTATATGACCGTCTGTTATAAAAAATCCCTCAATTTATTTTTATTTAACACGGCCATTATGACTTCATGATCAAAGTGAGGCGCCTAATTCAAAGCCTTCTCTAATCGCCCGTTTAGCGTCTAATTCGCCGGCCAGCTTTGATCCACCGATTAAATGCGTTGTGATGCCGGCACCTTGTAGGTCATCTAACAAGTCTCGGCGAGAGAGCTGCCCTGCGCAAACGACAACGTGGTCACATTCTATTACTTGAGGCTCGCCGCCTTGAATGGTGAAGTGTAACCCTAGGTCATCAATCTTTGTGTATTCGACGCCGCGCACCATTTGCACATTTTTCATTTTTAACGACGCTCGGTGAATCCAGCCCGTAGTTTTGCCTAGGCCTGCTCCCATTTTTCCGTCTTTACGTTGCAGCATGGTGACCTGCCGTGCGGGAGCTTCCGGCTCGGCATATCCGTAAGCGCCACGATTTTGGTACTCAGAGTCAACGCCCCATTCTTTATTAAAGAGTTCAATATCTAGGCTAGGAGATACACCTTGGTGCGTTAAAAATTCTGCCAGGTCAAATCCGATTCCGCCTGCGCCAATAATGGCAACATTTTGACCGACCGGCTTTTGCTCCTTAATCACATCTATGTATGAAAGAACTTTAGGGTGGTCAGCTCCTTCGAGTTCAAGTTTTCGTGGCGTGATGCCGGTGGCCAACACAACTTCATCATAAGCGGCGCTTATTAATGCGGTGGCGTTCACACCTTCGTTTAGCCTAAGATTGACGCCAGTTTCTTTGATCTTATTGTCGTAATAGCGCAGCGTTTGGTAAAATTCTTCTTTGCCAGGAATTTTCTTTGCAATATTGAATTGACCACCAATTTCGCTGGCTTTATCAAACAAGTCAACTGTATGCCCTCGCTCGGCTAGTACGGTGGCAGCCGATAGACCCGCAGGCCCAGAACCGACAACCGCGATCTTTTTGCTGTTATTGGTAGGCGAGAAATTCAATTCAGTTTCGTAGCAGGCTCGTGGATTAACTAGGCAGGTTGATCGTTTCCCGCCAAAGGTATGGTCTAAGCATGCTTGGTTACAGCCAATACACGTATTAATACTTTCAGGTTTGCCAGCAGCGGCCTTATTCATGAAGTCTGAATCGGCTAAGAATGGTCGAGCCATAGAGACCATGTCAGCCTCACCTCGTTCAATAATGTCATTAGCCACTGCTGGGTCGTTAATTCGGTTAGTTGCTACTACCGGAATGGAAACATGGTCTTGTATGCGGCCTGTTACCCAACTGAATGCCGCTCGAGGCACGCTGGTGGCGATGGTTGGTACACGGGCTTCGTGCCAGCCAATGCCGGTATTGATGATGGTTGCTCCCGCCGCTTCAATAGCTTTGCCCAATTGAACCACTTCATCCCATGAGCTGCCTTGCTCGATTAAATCGATCATTGATAACCGGTAGATAATGATGAAGTTAGGCCCGACTTCTCTACGCACGGCTTGCACTATTTCCACAGGCAATCGCATTCGATTTTCAAAAGAGCCGCCCCATTCATCCGTTCGCTTATTGGTATGTGTCACTAAAAACTGATTAATGAAATAGCCTTCAGAACCCATTATCTCAACGCCATCATAGCCGGCCTGTTGCGCGAGGCTGGCCGAATTAGCATAGTCGTTTATCGTACGGTAAACCCCTTTAGTGCTCAGTGCACGGGGCTTAAACGGTGATATCGGTGATTTAATATTTGAGGCTGATACGCATAACGGGCTGTAACCGTATCGACCTGCATGCAGAATTTGTAAACATATTTTAGCGCCTTCGTGGTGCACAGCCTTGGTCACTTGAAGGTGACGTTTGACGTCGGACTTCTTACTCATTTTACTGCCAAACGGAGACAGCCAACCTTCAATATTTGGGGCAAAACCGCCAGTGACAATGAGGCCGACCCCGCCTCTGGCTCGTTCTGCAAAGTACGCGGCCAGCTTTGGAAAATCTTTTGCTTTATCTTCGAGGCCAGTGTGCATTGAACCCATCAAAGCTCTATTTTTAAGTGTTGTAAAACCTAGATCAAGTGGTTCAAACAAATGTTTGTAAGGCTGCGACATTGAGGGTCCCCCGGCTTCAAAGCTGAATTAAATAACGTTGTTATAATGTTGTTTGCGTATTGTATAAAACGCCTGAGATGACGCAAGTGATTTGTTGCGTTATTTGCCAATGCTTAAACCGTTCACTTTAATTGGTCTAGTTCGAAAACCTAACAACAGTGGAGCTAAGTTCTTAATTTGTTTATAGTTGGGGTATCTAATTTTACTGGTATGTCATTGTGAAACTTAAGTTAATTACGGCCTGTTTATTACTCGTCTTAAGTGTCTCTTGTTCTGAAGCGCCTCAACCAATATCTGAGGCGAGCGATAGCGCTGAATTAAGTTCCTCAAGTGATGCCATCGATGTTTTGGCCGTCATGCTGGAACCGCCAGCCGCTGAAAAAAAATCAAATCAAAATGATGTATTTGATCGTTTCAAAGACAATCTATTGAATAAAACTTGGGAGTTAAATCCCAGCTTTGGTGTGTATGTTGGCGTCTATCAACACGATCATAAGCTAGCGGTGCCTAACGGTGAGCAGCGCGCGTTGCAGCGCGAATTTTATGTCACTGAATTACAGGCTTTAAAACAATTTGATGCCAATCAACTAACGTCAAGTAACGCCACAGATCTTGCGATTATTGAAGGCGAGCTGCGCTCGCAAATTTGGTATATCGACGTGTTTCGCTCTTATGAATGGAACCCCGCTCAGTACAATCCAGCGGGTGCGTTTGGTGTGATTCTAAACACTGAATATAAGCCACTGCCCGAGCGCCTTGTTGCTATTTCAAGTCGTTTGAAGTTGGTGCCAGCCTACTACCAAGCAGCGTTGGACAACTTGAAGTTGCCAACACTCGAACACCTGAGTTTGGCGATTCAGCAGAGTGGCGGCACCCTCAATATGTTTGAAGTTGTAATCCCAGAGAAAATCGGCGGTGTTGATTTAGATCCTCAGTTGTTAGAAGAGTTAACGACGGGCTTGGCTGATTCGGCGAGTGCTGTTAAATCTTATATAGACTGGTTAGAGGCGAGGCAACTCGAGTTGAGGCAAAGTGGCGAGGCTCGAAGTTTTCGAATCGGCGCTGAACTTTATGAGAAAAAATTTAAGCACGACATCGAATCGAGTTATACCGCTGAAGAACTTTACAACATTGCATTAGCGGCGAAGGAAAACTTGCATATCGAAATGATGCGTATCACAGAAGAGCTTTGGCCAAGCTATTTTAATGAGCGGCCTATGCCTGACAATAGATTGCATGCCGTCAAAGAGATGATTGACCATTTATCGCAAAAGCATGTCAAACGCGACGAGTTTGTCGACGAAATCCGTCGGCAAATACCAATCATTCAAGCATTCATGGACGACAACGAGCTGCTTGATTCTGACCCGACTCGGCCCCTGGTTGTGCGTTTAACGCCTGAGTACCAACGAGGGTTTGCTGGCGCCTCGGTTAATGCGCCTGGGCCCTACGATGCGACTGCGAACACGTATTACAACGTATCGCCCTTAGACAGCTACACCGATGAACAGGCCGAAAGTTATCTGCGTGAGTACAACCATTGGATACTTCAAGTATTGAATATCCACGAAGCTATTCCAGGGCACTACACACAACTGATGCACTCGAATAAGAGCCCGAGTAAGATCAAGTCAATATTTGGTAATGGCGCAATGATTGAAGGGTGGGCGGTCTATGCTGAGCGAATGATGCTCGAAAGCGGCTATGGCGACAACGAGCCCGAGTTGTGGCTGATGTATAGCAAATGGAATCTGCGTGTTGTAATGAATACGATTCTCGATTACAGCGTTCAAGTATTGGATATGCAGGAACAAGCTGCCTTAGACATGTTGATGAATGAAGCGTTTCAAGAACGTACTGAAGCTGAAGGTAAATGGCGCAGGGCGACGGTGTCTCAAGTGCAGCTAACTAGCTACTTCACGGGCTACTCAGAAATTTATGCGTTTCGTGAAGAGCTAAAACTAAAAATGGGTGATCGTTTCGATTTACGAACGTTTCACAATAAATTTCTTAGCTATGGCAGTGCGCCGGTGCCGGTTATTCGCAGTTCAATGTTAGCCGAGCTTGGCCTTGATGCCTTACGTTAAGACCGCTTTATGCTGTGACGGCCGCGACTATGCGGGCTATAGACGTGCGTACTCAGAGTCACTGAGCATAGACGCCATAATTCTTCTGAGTTGACTCGTTGAGGCCGGCTTGTGCAGCAGCAGGGCGTCGGAAGATTGCGCTTCTGAGATTTTGTTGGCGGCGGTATCGCCTGTGATTATGATCGCCGGAACGTGTTTGCCAAGGTGCTTGCGAATCGTTTCTATCGCTTCTCGGCCTGTTGTCCCTTCACGCAGGCGATAATCTACCAACAATAAATCGAATTGATCATTCGCCGCTTGGGATATGATGCTTTCTGCTGATTCACCGCTTATGCAAATGCAACCCCAGCTTTCCATTAAGCTATGCATCGACAGCCTGACTCGTTCATCATCATCGACCACCGCTACTCTTTGGCCATTAAATTCACTGACATCGGTATCACTGGGTAGGTCCTCGATAACAGTCGCGCTCGAGCGAGCGAGTTCGAAGCTAAAGACCGACCCCTTTCCAAGTACTGAGCGAACTTTGATCTGTGTGTCTAGCGTCGCAGCCAAGCCTTGTGCAATAGCTAAGCCGAGACCGAAGCCTTTTTGCGCATCGCGCTCAGGGTTTTCCAGTTGCTGAAAGGCTCTAAACATATCGTCAATTTTACCTTCAGGTATCCCAACACCGGTGTCCCATACTTCAACTGATAAGCGGTCATCACCGCGTCGTCTACAACCAACTAATAAACCGCCTTGGTCTGTATAACGAATGGCGTTGGCAATCAGATTACGCAATATCAATTCGACAATTATTGGGTCTGAATGCACGGCGGCAATTGTTTCGTGTGTACGATAAATTAAGCCGTTCTCATCAGCGATCGGTGCGAGCTCATCTTCAAGTTTATAGAGCATCGACTGAAGTAAAAACGGCTTTGGCGCAGCCATAATAGCGCCAGCGTCGAGCTTGGACATATTTAATAAAGAGTCGAGCATACTGCGCGTTGAGTCTACCGCCGACATCATATGAGATTGAATGTCATTTTGCTGCGGGTCTAATTTAGTGCCGCCTAATGTTTCGGTAAGTAGTCCTAGCGCATGCAGAGGCTGTCGCAAATCATGACTTGCTGAGGCTAAGAAAACTGATTTTGCTCGATTTGCTTCATCGGTTTGATTCAAGGCTGCTCTTAATTTATTGACCAATGCATCATTCTGAAAGGCGATTTCAATTGATTTGCGAATGGTACTGGCCATTGTAATTGAAAACCAAGTTAGCCCAAGTGTCATGCCGAAGCAGCCAATGGCAAGGCCAAAGAAAATGTTTTCAGGTCTATGATATAGGCTGACTACCAGCACCATTAAGCTTGGGTACGTCATCATATAAAACGCAGGTAACATGGGCGACGTAAGCGTTACGCCGCCAGCGGCTAAGCCCAGAGTCATGGCCGTTAATGTCATCACCGCTTCATAACTAGCGGTGGGGATAAAGTGATAAATAAGGTAGGTATAATTGAGGCTTGGTATGGCGACAAATATCAGTAGTTTGATGAGGTCTCGGCGAGGGTTATCACCAAAGGTGGCACGACCTCTGAAGTAAATGGTGCAGCAGATGCCAGCTAAAACGGCAAGAAATACCACTAGGCCCATTGCCCGTGGACTATTTATACTCGCCGATGAACCATAGGCTGCTAAGCCGCAGGTTGTGGTATATAAAATTGTGCCTGGTAAATAATTTCGGCCCGAGAGCTTTAGTTCTTGCGACAGAATTACATCACTTGGAGGCTTTGGTAGCAGAAACATCATGGGCGAATCGCGTTGTCTTGTTTAGTGAATGTTAGAAGTATCCAGGTTTCATCTACGAGGTAATGCCTTCTCGTTGTGCAATTAGAATTGCTTCAGATCTATTTACCGCACCAAGTGTTGAAAGAATGGCAGAAACATGAACTCGTACTGTGTTTTCTGACATTTGGAGTTCCCGTGCAATAAGTTTGTTCGACTTGCCTTCACAAAGGTAAATCAGAACTTCTACCTGCCTTGGTGTCAAGGCATTACCTAGACTGACCTTTGGGGTGTACCCGTGAGCATCAATATCATCTGGGAAGCATGTTTTGCCATCTAAAACACGGCTAATCGACACCACCATTTCTTCAGCCAAGGCGGCTTTGTTAATAAAGCCTGACGCGCCGAGTTCCTTCGCTTTTTGCATCTGACTCACCTCGCTGCTGGCTGATAAAATAATAATTGGCACCTTAGAAAACTTGTCACGAATTGGCTTTATGCCGTCAATGCCATTTAGGCCGGGCATATGAATATCTAACAAAATGATATCTACCCCTGACTCGTTGAATTCAAATGCTTCTTTGATAGAGCAAGCTTCGGTGATGCCTGACGCGCCGCCAACCTGCATTAAGATCATTCTCATGCCTGTGCGGAACAATGCATGGTCGTCCACTATCATTATGTGTTTATTTTTCATCGTTTAAGCAAAGAGTTTTAATCTGCTTCAAACTATACAGCTTAGCTCGTCACGGCTCTAGTCCATTTGAGCTACAGACAGCTTTAGCATCGTTTAATAGAATGCTCGCAAGCTTATAAATACACGGGTCAAAACGTGAAACAACGAGTAAACAAAGTGGATTGTGGTGGTCAAGTGTTACGGGAAACGACACTTCAACATGAAGCTAAGGCTCAACATGAAGTGGGTAAGAAAACGGCTGCGTTTTCTAGCAATGATCACTTCGTGGTACCAGTCGGTGTTACTGAGTTGCGAATATTTGCGGTAGGAGCATCAGGCGGGTCTGGTAACGGCTTCGGTGTGCTCCTCAACAACGGCGGTGAAGGAGGCTCTGCTGTATCGAACGTTCAAGTGTCTTCGGGTGAGTCCCTGGAAGTGTTTGTAGGCGTTCGTGGCCAGGATGGTAGCTTGCCAGCTGGAGGGCTAGGCGGTGGGTCTGCGTTGAATTTTGAGGGCGGAGCTGCTGCTCCAGGGAAAGCAGGCGGTGGCGGCGGTGGCGGGGGCGCTAGCGGTGCCATCCGCGTGCGTGGAGAAGAAGTGTTAGTTGTTGCCGGTGGTGGTGGTGGTGGCAGCGGAGTTGGCAATGGCGGTTTAATTGGTCGCGGCGGCTCGGGTGGTTCCTTTGGTACCAACGGGCGAGGCTTATCGCCAGGTAAGGTGCGCCATGGCACAGGCACACAAGGCGGTAATGGTTCTACTGAGTCTAAGCTAGGCAGCGGCGGCGGCGGTGGTGGCCTTTATGGAGGCGGCGCCGGGTCCGAGTTTGAAGTTGAGTCTAGTGGCGGTGGTGCTGGGGGAACAGGCACACTTGATTCGGGCTTGAGTTCAGACGGCGGCGGTCAAGCAAACGGCGTGCTGTTAATATCTTATGATCAGGTGAGTGATTAAGTTTAATCGCTCGGCCTAATTGGTTCTTGTTTTAGAGGTTCCTATCCCAGAAACTCTTGTCTTAGAAACTCCTGTCTTAGGAAATCTAAGTACGCTTCGCTAACCTCTTTCGGAGCTTCAACGTGTGGGTAGTGTCCGATCTCTGGCAGTTCTTTCAAATAGTCTAAACGACAGTTCAATTCTTTATACCGTTCTACTAAGTGCTTGCCTGAAACGGGGTCTAGCGAGCCATTTATGACGCCAATAGGCACAGGTGAATTTTGTAGGGCGTCAACCCATCGACCTCGGTGTTGACGCCTATCGAGAATGTAAGTAATGAGGTTGTGAAATAGATGACGGCCGTCTTTGTGATTTATCGCTTCCCAAAACTCGTTTAACTCTGGCGTACTGGGTTTGGTTTTGGGCCCAAATACTTTGGAAAACGCGGTGCCGAACTGTTTAAAACCCGTGACCTTGTTTACCAAGCGCCCTAAAGAGCTCAGCATTATTTTCTGAATCAGCAGTGCTTTATGTGTTTCCGGAAACAGACCGCCATTGAGAAAACAGCACGATAACCATCGCCCTTGACCGGAGCCATCTATTTGTCGTGCTAATAATTCTTGGCCTACGCTAACGCCGTAATCGTGAGCGAGTACATGATATTCATCAATTCCGAGTTGCTGTATTAAGGCTTCGAATAAGTCGGCTTGTTTGTGGATTGTGTAATCACGTTTGTTGGGTTTGTCTGAAAAACCAAAGCCAAGCATATCCAAACAGACTAGCCGGTGCCCCTTGGCGAGTGCTTCCCAAACCGTATTAAAATCAAACGTCGATGTCGGAAACCCGTGGATCAGAACAATGGTGCTTTTCTTCTCGTGCCCTTGGTCGATCACGAAAATTTGATTGCCGTTGATCGAGAGCATGCGACCTCGTTCAAACCAAATATTAAGTGACTTGTTTTGAAAGTTTGGGGGCGAGCTAGTCATGGTGATCTTTTGTTTTGATTATTTCCTTAAGTTTG
>JALZVW010000143.1 GCA_023301745.1 Arenicella sp.
TAGAAGCAGAGTCTTGGCTTAGAGTTCGAACGACTTAAATGCTTTTAGCTCTAATTCTTGGTGTTGTTCGTGAACCACGCTTGAAATAAATTGATTGCCGAATTGCAACTGCAGGCACCGCCAATGGGTGCCTTCATCGTCTTGAAACCTATATTCATGCTGGTGGTCATCACTTACGGCCGTGTCATAAAGGTTCCTTTGGTTCATTTTAAAATTAATGCCCATGCCCGTCGCTTTGCCAAAGGCTTCTTTGCGGGTCCAAATGCCTAAGCAGCGTTGGCGATTCAATTTTCCATCTTGATAAACATAAGCTAATTCTTGTTCGGTGAAGCGGCGCTCTGCAATGGCTTTGAAGTTGGCTGTTCTTTGAAGACACTCTATGTCGATGCCTACTTGCCTAGATTTACTAAAGGCAAACGCGCCATAGCCGTCGGTATCGGTGAAATTGAATTCTACGCCTAGCGAGGCATCACTTAAACTGGGTTTATTCAGGCGACTGTAAGACAATAGAATTTCGTTTGGCGTTTTATCTGTGTAGGCCGCTAGCAGGTTTAGCAAGTAGTATCGACCAGCAAGGTAATGTTGCTTTAATGCCGCGCTTGCACGGCGGTGATATTTATCGCGTTGAATGTCACTCAATAGGCTTAATGCAATTTTTGATTGAGAACTATCTAACCTTAGTGGAAGCCACCATATGTGTAGTTGCTTGTCGCTAAGTTCCGGAAATGACTCTGCGTTGACATCAGTCCAGTTAAGGGGTAATCCAAATTTTTCTATCATAAAAGGCAAATTTATAGGTTTCGTCGAAAGAAAAAGCGAATATAGTAGGTCTTCAAAAGAGCCATAAAACAAAGATGCTATTACAAAATCACTCGACTAAGTGATCTTTTGATAGCTCTACGAACTGCAAATAGTAGTATGAAAACAAAACTTATCCTAGTCGCGGTCATCGCCGCCGTTATCGCTGCATTTTTCTTATTCGATTTGGGCCAGTATTTTAATCTCGAATACTTGAAATCTCAGAAAGATTCTTTAAATGCCCTTTATCAGGCGAACCCCATATTGATTTCGCTCATATTTTTCATTGTCTACGTGTTGGTCGCCGCCTTTAACCTGCCCGCTGCTGGTCTATTGACGGTTGCGGCTGGCGCAATATTAGGTTTTTGGAATGGCGTATTTGTTGTATCGTTCGCTAGCAGCATAGGTGCAACAGGCGCGTTTTTAATGACACGCTACCTTTTTCATGATGCAATTCAGTCTAAGTTCGGTGACCGGTTAAGCGCTATTAATAGTGGTATCGAGCGAGAAGGTGCATTTTATGTATTTGGCTTGCGTCTCGTTCCCTTGTTTCCGTTTTTTGTGGTTAACGCGGTTCTTGGCTTAACTAAGATTAAAACTTGGACTTTTTATTGGTCGAGCCAAATAGGCATGCTTGCGGGTACTGCTGTCTACGTTAATGCAGGCACACAGCTCGCTACAATCGACAGTTTAGGCGATATCGCTTCTCCAAAGCTGATAGGGTCGTTTGTGTTACTGGGTGTATTCCCCATTGTGGCAAAATATGTACTTAACTTTTTAAAGAAAGAAACAGATTTAGATGAAAACGGAACAGGTGCTTAATCATGGCAAAGTATGATGCAAATTTGGTAGTAATCGGTGCAGGTTCCGGCGGCTTAGTCAGTGCTTTGATCGCTGCGGCGGTAAAGTCAAAAGTGATCTTAATCGAACGGCATAAGATGGGCGGCGATTGCTTGAATACAGGCTGTGTGCCGAGTAAAGCGATCCTGCGTTCAGCCAAGGTAGCCAGCACCATGAGTCGCGCCGAAGAGTTCGGTCTTGAACCGGTTGAAGTCAAGCCGGTTTTCAGCAAAGTGATGAAGCGAGTGCACAAAATTATTGAAACGATTGAACCGCATGATTCGATCGAGCGTTTTACTAGCCTTGGTGTGGAATGTGTTACCGGCGAAGCCGAAATTATTGACAAGCATACTGTGCGTGTTGGCGATCGCAATATAACGACTAAAAGTATTATCATCGCGGCCGGCGCTCGCCCGTTCGTGCCGCCGATTGACGGTGTGCAAGATATTGATTATCTGACCTCTGACAATGTGTGGGAGCTCGAAGAACTGCCTGAACGACTGGTCGTTCTAGGTGGCGGGCCGATCGGTTGCGAGTTAAGCCAAGCGTTTTCTAAGCTTGGTTCGAAGGTCACCATGGTTGAAATGATGGGGCAACTAATGGGGCGCGAAGACTCAGATGTTGCCGACCTGATTACAGATAAATTCAAAAAAGATGGCATCAATGTATTAACCAATCACAAGGCGGTTAAATTCACCAATGACGGTGAAAAAATACTCCATTGCGAAACCGACGATGGCCCAGTTGAGATACCGTTTGATAAAGTTCTTATTGCGGTTGGCCGTAAGGCCAATAGTGACGGTATGAATCTAGAGAAACTGGGTATTAATTTACGTCGCAACGGCACCATTGAAACCGATGAGTATTTACGCACTGATGTGCCAAATATTTTTGCCGTTGGCGATATCGCTGGCCCATATCAATTTACCCATACTGCATCGCATCAAGCGTGGTACGCGACGGTAAATGCTTTGTTCGGTTTTGCTAAAAAGTTTAAGGTTGATTACCGAGTAATTCCATGGGCAACCTTTACTATGCCTGAAGTCGCTCGTGTAGGTTTGAGTGAGCGTGATGCTGATGAAAAGGGCTTAGATGTTCAGGTAACTCGATACGGCATTGACGATTTGGATCGTGCGATTGCCGATGGTGAAGCACATGGTTTTGTCAAAGTGCTAACGCCCAAAAATGGCAAAGACACAATTCTCGGCGTGACTATTGTTGGTAGCCATGCTGGCGAACTGATCGCTGAATACGTGTTAGCAATGAAGCATAACCTCGGATTAAATAAAATTTTAGGAACGATTCACTTATACCCTAGCATGGCCGAAGCCAATAAGTTTGTTGCCGGTAATTGGAAGCGAGAGAACCAGCCTCACGGCTTGTTAAAATGGGTTGAGAAGTTCCATACGTGGCGACGAGGCTGAGGCTAAATCAGCCAATAGGTACGCCGGTTAAATTGTGAATGAGGACGTTATTATGACATTAAGTTTTTTTAAATACGCAAAACGTGGTTTGATTTTTGCATCGATGATTTTGGTTAGTAGTTTGGTTTGCGCGGCACCTGATCCTGAAGTTCAAGAATTTTGGATGGCCCACGATGAGCAAAGCACGATTGAGGTTTCTCATGATTCGTGGCAAGACTTATTGGATAAATACCTAGATGCTGACCATGAGTCCGGAGTGAATCGGTTTGCTTATGAGGCGGTTGATAAGGCCGACCGTAAAGCGTTGGATGATTACCTTGATTCTTTGCAGTCGCTTGACCCTCGCACATTGGCAAAAAATGAGCAGCTTGCATATTGGATAAATTTTTATAATGCCTTAACCGCCCAAGTAGTGTTAGATGAATATCCTGTTGAGTCAATTCGCAAGATTCGTTTTCTAACCTCTCCGTTTGGCCCTTGGGATAAAAATCTTGTCAAAGTGCAAGGTAAGAAGCTGAGCTTAAATGACATTGAACATGGAATTTTGCGTCCAATATGGAAAGACGCTCGAATTCACTTTGCCGTAAACTGCGCGAGTATTGGCTGTCCTAATTTAGCCGAAGAAGCATTTTCTGCCAGCAACACTGAGGAATTAATGAACGAGGCCGCCTCAGACTTCATTAACCATGCTCGGGGTGTTGAAATCAACGGCACTGTTTTAGTGTTGTCCAGCATTTTTGACTGGTACGGCAGTGATTTTGGCAACAATCAAACCGAAATCGTTGGCTATATATCGCAATTCTTTGACGGCGATCTGTCTAAGCTAGAGGCGATCGATCAAGTTGAATATCAATATGATTGGGCCCTAAATAAGCCTTAAACGCAATTTTTTGCGCCTATAGCCTTTAAAATCGATCGAAAATTCATCAAACTAGCGCTAACATAAGTGTTAGTCTGATTAGTCATTCAGTATTAGGGTCGCATTTTTATCTTTCCGTAAGAGCGTAAGGGTTATTGAATACCTCAGCGGTTAGTTTGATGACTAGATAATATTGACGTGAGAAAGAGGGTTGCCGCCGTGTTTGTTAGAAACCATGAGGGTTTTGGCGGAATTATTTGAGGTTGAAAAAATGTTTTACTCTACGTTTAACCACATTAAGTTGGTCAAATTTGTAGCACCTGTGTTTTTGCTTATATTTTTCGTTTTGGATGCGCACGCCGCACCGAAAGCTGAATTAATAAAATTTTGGAATGATAATGAGCCGCTAAGCACAATGCAGGTTGATCATAACCCCTGGCAAGAAATTTTAACCGCTTATGTCGATGATCAACACGCTAGTGGAATAAATCGTTTTGATTATTCGGCGGTGACGGCGAGTGATGCTCGCAAGCTAAAAGAGTACCTTGCCGCAATCCAAAAAATAGAACCTCGCCAGCTTAACCCTAATGAAGCGAAGGCGTATTGGATCAATATGTTTAATGCGGTGCTTGTTGATAAAGTGGTTGATACTTATCAATCTGGTTCGAGGCGAGCAATTAGGCGCATACTGAACGGTGGCATTCGATCGAGCGGCTGGGGCAAAGAAGTCGCCGAAGTAGTAATGCAAAGCATCAGTTTAAATGATATTGAGCATGGTATCTTAAGGCCCATTTGGAACGACCATAGAATACATTTTGCGCTCTCTGCCAACACGGTGAGTGGCGCTAATATTCAAAAAACAGCGTTCAGCGGC
Source organism: Arenicella sp. (assembly GCA_023301745.1). Lineage (GTDB taxonomy): Bacteria > Pseudomonadota > Gammaproteobacteria > Arenicellales > Arenicellaceae > Arenicella. Next base: position 4,796 of record JALZVW010000143.1, read on the forward strand.
AATAATATTGAAGAATTATTAGAAAAGGCGAGAGTAGAATTTTTTCAACATCCACGGAGCGTTCGAGTTAACGGCAACCGTATGATATTGAATTCTATTTTTGAGTGGTATGCCTCTGATTTCGCGTCGAATAAAAGGGCATTGCTAGCCTACATTAGTGAGAATGTGAGTGAGGATAAGCGCCAAGCAATACGTGGCCTCACGAAGATTCGCTATGATTATAGCTGGAACCTGAATGCACCTGACGCTGAGGTTGAAGATTTTGAGTTTATCAGCGAGTAAAGGGTTCGTTGCTGATTGCTCATCGGTATCAAAAGCAGGCGCAGTTTTACTTATTTTATGATGGTGTTGTTGATCACATAGCATTAAACTACACAGCCTGTTTAACACAAAATATATTCTAAAATGAGTGATGTATTTGTTGCCGTGCTTATGGGCTCGGATTCTGATTTACCCGTTATGCAAAGCACTCTTGATGTGCTTGATTCCTTGAGTATTACTTGGGAAGTGAAAGTCACTTCTGCTCACCGAACGCCGGTTGCGACTCACGACTATGTGAAAAGTGCGGAATCGCGTGGTTGCAAAGTGTTTATTTGTGCAGCAGGCCTTGCCGCTCACCTTGCTGGCGCGGTTGCAGGCATGACTACTCGCCCTGTAATCGGAGTGCCGATTGATGGCGGGCCTCTAAAAGGACATGACGCCTTACTCTCGACAGTGATGATGCCTGGTGGTGTACCTGTTGCGACTGTTGCTATTGGTAAGGCCGGCGCTAAGAATGCCGCTTACCTTGCGGGTCAAATTTTAGCGGTCGCTGATGACGATTTGGCGGCTCGTGTAGCGGCTGATCGGCAAGCGAATGCTGATGCGGTGATCGCAAAAGATGCGGCCTTACAAAAGAAGTTGGGTAGAGCCTAGCCTCTTAACTTTAGCGGCCTTCTAGCGAGGCCTTTATTAGTTTATTGTGGAAAACCAGATAGAAAACGCCGTCGCCGCACTTCGCGCTGGCGGCGTTATAGCTTACCCAACCGAGTATTGTTTTGGTTTGGGTTGTGACCCTCGCAACGCTGACGCACTGGCTCGTTTGCTTAGCATTAAGCAACGCCAAAAAGAGCAAGGTGTCATCTTGGTGGCCTCAACGCTAGAACAAGTTACTAGCTACGCTAATCTTCACGATTTAGAGCATCTTGAGAAAATTACGAATTCTTGGCCTGGGCCGAGTACGTGGCTTATTCCGGCCAAGGAATCTGTATCTAGTTGGGTGAAAGGCCGGCATACATCGGTTGCAATGCGCATTTCTGCGCACCCCATTTGCTTATCTCTGTGTACTGAGTTTACCCATCCAATCGTATCAACGAGCGCTAATCGTCATGGCCAAAAAGCCTTACTGAGCGCCGCCGCTGTGAAGCGAGAATTTGCTGAAGAATTAGACTTCATTATTGATGCTCCCGTTGGCAACGCGACCAGTGCATCAACCATTCGTGACGCGGTTACTGGCGAGCAACTTAGGTAAGAGCTTTGGCAACGGTAAGAGCTTTGACAACACTTAAACAAATCGAGCAACTAAATTCATGCGTGACCAAGTTTCAGACTACCTAAAGGGTTTACAAGATACTATTTGTAATGCGCTCACAGCGATTGACGGTAGTGAGTTTGTTGAGGATAAGTGGCAGCATCAAAACGGCACTGGCGGTGGTCGAACGCGTGTTCTGTCGGGTGGCTCGGTGATCGAAAAGGGCGGTGTTAACTTCTCTCACGTTAGAGGCGATAAGCTACCTCCGGCGGCAACCAAAAAACGGCCCGACTTATCAGGCAAGCCATTTGAAGCGATGGGCGTATCACTGGTTATACACCCTAAAAACCCACTCGCGCCAACCTCTCATATGAATGTTCGTTTTTTTGTTGCCGGTGCCGAAACTGACAAGCCAATATGGTGGTTTGGCGGTGGCTTTGATATGACTCCTTATTACGGCTTTGACGATGATGCTGTGCACTGGCATCAAACCGCGTTTGATGCTTGTAAACCTTTCGGTGAAGATCGGTATCGCACCTATAAAAAATGGTGTGACGACTACTTCTATTTACCACATAGGTCTGAACAGCGCGGCATCGGAGGCTTGTTTTTTGATGATTTGAATGAGCTTGGTTTTGAGCAAAGCTTCGCATTGATGAAAAATATTGGCGATCATTTTTTGCCAGCTTACACGCCAATCTTAAATCGGCGTAAAGATTTGAGCTATTCGCAAGATCAGCGTGATTGGCAGTTAGTTCGCCGTGGCCGTTATGTTGAATTTAACCTGGTGTTTGATCGTGGCACCTTGTTTGGCTTGCAGTCCGGTGGGCGCACCGAGTCTATTTTAATGTCTATGCCCCCGATGGTGGCCTGGGAGTATCGAGCTGAGCCTGAGACCGGCACTGATGAGGCGCGCTTACTAACAGATTATCTTGTTGTTAAGGATTGGCTGGCATGATTTGGCTGTATCGAATTCTGCTAAACTTGGCAATACCATTTGGTTTGATTGGCCTTGTCTTTCGTGGATTTAAAAACCCCCAATATTGGTCGCGCTGGGGCGAACGCTTCGGTTTTGTGAATGCAGAAATTAAGAGTCATGGGCCATATGATCTCTGGATTCATGCCGTTTCGGTGGGTGAAGCGCGAGCTGCAGCAACATTGGTAAAAGGTCTGCTAGAACAACAGCCCGATTACAATATATTGGTGACCACCACGACACCTACGGGTTCGGCAATGGTTGGCATGACGCTTAAAGACAGTGTGTCGCATTGCTATTTTCCGTATGATCTCGCTTGGGCGATGCGCAAATTTGTTAACACCGTCGGAGCTCAAACAGTACTAATCATGGAGACCGAAATCTGGCCCAATATGATTGAAGCGGTTCGGCGCTCTGGCGCCACCTTGGTTTATACCAACGTGCGTTTATCAGAGCGTTCGTATTTGAATTACGCCAAATTCCCAAAGCTTGTGAAGCGCACGTTGACTATGGTTGATCATTTTGCTGTTCAAGGGAAACTTGATCGAAAGCACTTAGAGCTACTCGGTGTTGATAGCGAGCAAATATCAGAAACCGGCAGTATTAAATTTGACGTAACAATGCCGCCAAGTTTACGCGAGTCGGCTGAGGTAATGCGCCGCCAACTTGGTCAAGATAGATTAATTTGGATTGCAGGTAGCACGCGAGAAGGCGAAGAGGGCAGGGTGCTCTCAGTATACAAATCACTCAAAGAGCTTTTCCCGTCGCTGTTGTTAGTGCTTGTGCCACGTCACCCTGAGCGTTTTGATTATATGGCGCGTAAAATTCAACGCCGTGGTTTGACTTGCGTGCGTCGAACCGAAAATGTATCTGAATTAAGTCGCGATGTTGACGTGTTTTTAGGCGACACCATGGGCGAGTTATCGCTCATGTACGCGAGTTCAGACGTGGCGTTTGTCGGTGGCAGTTTAGAGCCTCTAGGCGGGCAGAATATTTTAGAGCCTTGTGCACTTGGTGTCCCTGTTGTTTTTGGCCCGCACATGTTTAACTTCCCGGATATCAGTCGTTGGACAATAAAAGAAGGCGCGGGCCGAATGGTTCAAGACGAACAAGGCTTGGAACAAACCATTTCAGAATTGTTAGCTAACCCGAGCCTGCGAGATGAAATGGGTAATAACGGAATTCGTTTTATTGAAGCGCATCGAGGGGCTTTAGAGAAAAATTATATTTTGATAAAAAAATTATCAAAAACAATGCCTTAGAGTTTGTGTCACATAATTGTCGTAGGTCAAAAATACGACAGGCGGTAGACTGTCGTCGTGAAAGTTGAAGTTTGTTGGTCAAATGGCATCTCCATTAACCAGTCGAGGTAAATACCATGACAAAGCAAGTATCAACAAACGCACTAGACAGCACATCAAATGACGATAAAGGCTTATACGCAAACACCATGGATTCATTGAAAAAACTAATTGGCTACGACTATTACACATCTAGGGCGGTATTCGAGCATGAAGGCAATGAAATCGTATTTATTAACGACGGAATGATTGGCCGCGTAAAGCTCTATATCAACGGCAATGAAGAAGAGTCGTACTGGCCGTTTGCGTCTGATTTTACATCGAGGGTCTCGTGCCGATATGGAGAGCATCATTACGCAGTTGATAGCCGGATCACTAACCTAATTAGTATGGCTCAAAAAATCACGCTTAAAGTTGATGGGAGCACTATCGAAACTAAGCATGACCCACGCTTTGCAGCGTTAAGCCTGAAACAGTGGGCGCATGTTTTCGGCGGTTTTATCTTAATGGGTGCTGTCGTAGGCGCAGTTATCTCCTTGTTTACCTAGTCTAGATTACGTTGGAGTTAATAAGTTAAGCTAATGTTAGTCGATTCTCAAAAACTCAAAACGCTGCGTCTAGCTAAAAATTGGACGCAGCAACACCTAGCTCAAGTGTGCGATTTGAGCATGCGTACTATCCAACGTGTTGAAAAAGACGGCGTTGCCTCCAATGAAACGGTAGCGGCTTACGCCGCGATCTTCGAACTCACCGTTGCTGACCTATTAGTAACTGTAGAGGCGTATGAAACGGTTGACCGAAAAGAAACTCTCTCGAAAAAGACTCAGGCAATAATGGCTTTTCTGTTTTTCGGAGGTTTTACCGCCGGCATTAGCTTAACGTTATGGTTGATTTAAATTTTTAATTTAAGTAGAACTGCTAATGTTTTGGCGTCAATTATGTCGCCGTTGTCACACATCTCATAAGCCTTATCTAAAGGGACCCAATGCGCTTCAAGTTGCTCGGCATCGTCAAGTTTGACGGTGCCTTTTTTAAGGTCTCTAGCTTCGAATAAATACAGCAATTCATTACTAAAACCAGGGCTGCTCGAAATATAACCTAGGTCTCGCCACTGTTCTGCTTTTACGCCAGCTTCTTCTTCGAGTTCACGTTTAGCTGTTTCTAGTGGAGGTTCTCCTGGTTCAAGGCAGCCTGCCGGAAGTTCCCAAATAGTTTTCCCAATCGCGTGTCGCCATTGCCTTAATAAGCAGATTTGATTCTGTTGATTGATTGCCGCAATCACCGCTCCACCAGGGTGTTTAACAATGTCAAAATAAGTATGGCCGCCATCAGGGAAGTCTACGCGTTCATGATGCAATTCAATTAAACGGCCTTTGTGAATTAGTTTGTTGGTCATTGCTATCTTTACAGCCTTATTTGAACGTAATCAAACTTGGTTGATAGTCTTCAGGCGCTTCAAAACCTAATAAATTCATGGTGGTGGCGGCAATGTGGGTCAAGCCGGCATCACTGGGTGGTGCTAGGGTGTACTCGCCGTCATAGTCTGCATCAATAATGGCAAAGGGCACCGGGCTGAGCGTGTGGCTGGTTTTCGGCAAACGCACGCCGTTTTTCTCTGTGTACATAATGTCGGCATTGCCGTGATCGGCGGTATAGATAAGCACACCGTTGTGCTTTTTGACTACCTCAATTAGCTTGGCGACACATTCGTCGACCACTTCCATAGCGTCAATGGCTGCCGCTAAATCACCGGTGTGACCGACCATATCGCCATTGGCTATATTGATTCGACCGAAGCGAAACTCGCCGCTCTCAATCAGGCCTATGGTGGCATCGGTGATTTCACGTGCTTTCATCGCGGGCGCTTCATTGAATTCAATATTGTCTGATGGAATTTCCAGATAAGCTTCTAAGCTCTGGTCGAGGTACCCTGATCGATTGCCATTCCAAAAATAGGTTACGTGGCCAAATTTCTGAGTCTCAGAAACCGCAAATGACTTAACGCCTTCTTGTATTAGATACTCACTCATTGTGCGGTCTATGTTGGGCGGGTTAACCAAATATTGGTTCGGCACCATATCATCGCCATCATATTGCAGCAGTCCGGCGTAAAATAGCGCTGGGTGTGAGCCGAACTCATTGCGATCAAACTTATCAAAGTCATTTCGTTCGTAGGCGAGTGAGATTTCAATTGCGCGATCGCCACGGAAATTAAATAGAATCACCGCGTCGCCGTCTTGCATTTTGCCGACTGGCGCACCGTCTTTCTCTATCACGAATGCAGACAAATATTGATCGCCTTTATCGCTTGCGTCGTACATGGCTTGCACCGCGTCACTGGCACTTGCAAAACGCTGACCTTCTCCGTGTGTGTGGCAATTGTAACCACGGCGAACCATCTCCCAATCTGCGCCGTAGCGGTCCATGGTGATTTCCATGCGGCCACCACCACTGGCAATACGAAAGTTGGCCTCATATTGAGTATTTAGTTTGGCGATTAAGGCTTCTGTTTGCTCGATATAGACAAGCGCAGAACGTGCGGCCACATCGCGGCCATCCAATAAAACATGCACGCAACACTCGCGCACACCCTGCTCGGCGGCTTTTTCCATCAATGCGTAAAGATGCTTAGTATGCGCATGAATGTTGCCATCTGAATGCAGCCCAAGCAAATGAAGTGTGTTGCTCTTGCCGTGTTCAACGGCCGATGCCCATGTGTCGGTTTGATAGGCGTCACCGCTTTCAAGCGCATGGTTTACCAGTTTCGCGCCTTGCGCAAAAATACGCCCAGCGCCAATCGCATTGTGGCCGACTTCGCTATTACCCATGTCATCATCGCTTGGTAAGCCAACGGCGGTGCCATGTGCGGCGAGTTCGGTGTATAAAACTTGCTCGGCTAAGGCGTCCAGAGTTGGGGTGTTGGCTTCTGTTACCGCATTGCTTGGGCCTGCTGGTGCAACACCAACGCCGTCGGCAACTAAAATAACAACTGGGCCTTTTCGGCCAGAAAATGAAGGGTGTTTATTTAGAGATAAGCTCATGGGGTGCTGGCTTCTTGTTGATTAGTTAAGATGGTGTATTGAGTAAGTGCTGATTCTGTAAGGCTTGTTTTAATAGAGTAAGTGCCTTAGCTCGGTGACTAAGTTGTTTCTTTTGTTGGGCCTCAAGTTCGGCGGCATTGCACCTGTGCTCGGCGACGTAAAATAATGGATCGTAGCCAAAGCCATTATGGCCCTTTGGCGCGAGTGCAATTTCGCCTTCCCAGCTACCTTGGCACAGTATTGGCGTAGGGTCTTTGGCATGTCGCATAAACGCGATCACACATTGATATCGGGCACTGCGGGCCGCTTGCCCGTCAAGCGCAGATAAGAGCTTTTCATTGTTTGCTTGATCGCCTTGACCATCGGCATAGCGAGCTGAATAAATGCCTGGCGCGCCATCTAGCGCGTCAACTTCTAAACCTGAATCGTCAGCAATTGCAGGCAAGCCAGTGTGAAGGCAGGCATGGCGAGCCTTCTTAATGGCGTTTTCAGCAAAGCTCAAGCCATCTTCAATTGCGTCTGGTATGCCGAAGTCACTTTGTGGCAATACCATCAAGCCAAAGGCTTGCAGCTCTCGCTGCATTTCATCTACTTTGCCTGGATTACCAGTGGCCAGTACAACTCTATTCATGGCGTTATAAGTCGAGAGCCGCGGTTTGTTTTTCCATCAACTCAGTGATGCCTTTGCTTGCTAAACTGATCATTGCATTCATTTCGTCTGGGCTAAAGGGCGCACCTTCTGCGGTGCCTTGAACTTCTATAAAATTGCCATCAATGTCCATGATCACATTCATGTCAGTCTCGGCGCTGCTGTCTTCAGGGTAATCTAAATCAAGTACCGGTGTGCCTTCATAAATACCGACCGACACCGATGCGATTTGGCGTTCAATCGGGTTTTCTTTAATCATTTTTTTGGCAATCATATGGTTGATCGCGTCGGCTAAGGCAACATAGGCCCCGGTGATAGAGGCGGTGCGGGTACCGCCATCGGCTTGGATTACATCACAATCTAAGGTGATTGAATGTTCGCCTAACTTGCCTAAGTCTACGGCCGCCCTTAATGAGCGGCCGATCAGGCGTTGGATCTCTTGGGTGCGTCCAGACTGTTTTCCGCGAGCGGCTTCACGACCCATACGTGAATTGGTCGAGCGAGGTAGCATGCCGTATTCGGCGGTAATCCAACCCTGGCCTTTGCCTTTTAGGAAGCGAGGAATTCGTTCTTCAACCGAGGCGTTACAGAGTACTTTGGTGTTACCACAACTTATCAGTACTGAGCCTTCAGCATGGGCCGTGTAATTGCGTTCGATTGTAATCTGACGAAGTTCGTCATTTGCGCGGCCACTTGGGCGAGAAATAGGGGTGGACATAATGAGGGCTCTGGTTAGGGTTGCCCGGCACTTTATAAGCTCCGGGTCGTTGGTTTCTTAGTTAAGAGATTGACTGGATAAGCGGTTGAATAGAGCGCCCTCTACAATTTGATGGCGAGGGTACTCAGAGGCTAAAATTTATCGTCTAGATCAGTAATGAAGCTTTCAATCTCGAAGATGGCATTGTCCAGTTCTTTCATATCGAACTTTTCAGTAGCTTGTTTGTTGTCTTCGTCATCGGCCTTTGCATTGTCTCGAATAGAATTTTCCAAGAGTTGAATCGTTTTGGGTTCTTCGAAATCATTAAACGACGGGCTATCGAGTTGCTGTACTCCCCAAAACAGCACCACACACGAAAGGTTGTCACTGGGTGCTTTGTTACGGTTCTCCAAGGATTGCAACAAGCTGTCTAGGCCTAGGCTAGGGTGTTGTGGGTCAACGTAGTCGTTGAGGTCATCGGGTTTAAACTGCGCCCATGCACCATCGGTCGCTAGAAAGAACACATCACCGTCTTCCATTGTATATGGCTCGCTCACATGCGGGCGCGGGTTTTCTAAACCGCCCACACAACGATTAATTGGCGCGTTCTTTTCTCGGCCTAATTTTCTAGAAACATGGTCTTCGGTGGTGAATATGATTTTACGCTTATGAATATGGTACAAGCGGCTGTCGCCGGAATGAGCCCAAGTTGCTATTCCATCATGAATCAAGCAAACCACACACGTGGTCTTGGGTGAATCAACATTAAAGCCTTGGCTTACCGCGCGCCGATGAATAGTGTGGTGGCCGTAATTGATTGACAAGGTTAAAAAACTGTCAGCATTGCTTAGCTGTTTATCGGTAGCCTTGGTGAACGAATCACCCATGGCATCAACAAACGCTTGAGAGGCAAGATCGCCACCAGCATGGCCGCCGAGCCCATCGGCAACAACTAAAAGAATAGTGCCATCGCGCTCGAAGATAGCGGTACGATCTTCGTTGTAATCTCGGCCGCCTTGATGGCTTTGTTGCGAAACTGAATAATCCACGTTGCTTATAGACTTAGCCGCGTTAACGGGTGGTCATTATCTCCACAAATTCGTCGACCGATTGCGGGCGCTCAGTTTGATCTAGGCTGCTGGCTCGGTCAATTGCCAGAATTAAATTCTTACGATAATGGCGACTATGCGTTTCCTTAAGCGGTTTTAAAGTGTCTTTTTTCAGGCGCTTTACCGCCGAAGGTGGCGATTTATGGGTAATGCACGCACGCATGGTCATGGCTATTGCATAGAGATCTGAGCACAGGCTCAAATCATTTTTCTCGTGTTGCTCTGGCGCTGAATAACCGTGCGTAAGGGTGTGCACTTTATGGCGCTCGCTTGCCGGGAACTTATAGGCGGCTCCCAAGTCGAGAATCAACGGCACACCGCTGGCGCGCAGTAAAATATTACTTGGTTTGATGTCTAAGTGTAAAAAACTGTTCTTATGAACTTCTTTTAAACCCGCTAACACCATACTGAAAACGCTCAGAATGAACTCTTCGTCGGGCACATAGTCAGTATTCTTAATAAACCAACGAAGATCTTTACCATGTTCAAAACGCATTACCAGGTAGGCGGTATTATTGGCGCGAAAGAAATTTGACACGTTTACGATATTTGGGTGGTCAATTTGCGATAGCGTTAAGCCTTCATCAAAGAAACGCTTCAAGCCAATATGGTATTTGTGCTCTTGTTCTTTCGGGAACACATGCAACGAACCATCACGCGCGCGGCGCATGCAATTAGTGGCATAGAACTCTTTGATGGCAACAACGGTGTTGGTGTTCATGTCTAACGCGCTGTAAACCACGCTAAAGCCACCAACGCCGATTACTTTGCCAATTTTATAGTGTTCTACCATCGTGTCCGGGCGTAGGGGTAGCGCCGGAATCGTCGTAGTTTTGGGTTTAAGAATACTCATTCAGGTATTATAGTCATTGATGGCAATCTTTGTCAGCAACGCATTCAAAGCAAATCGTTAATTCTGGAGTAAAATCAATGACCCAAAGCATGACAGCCTACGCACAAGCCGCTGTAAACACCGAAATAGGTGAATTAAGTTGCGAACTAAGAAGCGTCAATCATCGTTTTTTAGATGTAGCGCCAAGAATGCCCGAAGACCTAAGAGCGCACGAAGGTGATTTACGAGAAGCGATTGCCGCTAAATTAAAGCGCGGGCGCATCGATGTTTTTATTCGTCTTAAAGAAACCGACTCCGCCGGCTTAGAGCCCAACCTCGATGCGGCAAGCAATTTGCAAGCGCTGCTCAACGATATGCGTAAACACGTTCCTGAAATGAACTCAGTGAGAGCCATAGACGTGCTCAAATGGCCGGGCATTCTGCAAGCTCGAAAGGCTGACCCGAAGGTAATGAAGGGCCATTTGCTCAGTGTGCTCGACCAAGCGCTAGATGGCTTGGTTCAAGCGCGTGCCCAAGAAGGTAAGAAAATGGCTGAGCTAATCAAGCAGCGGCTAGTGAATATGAGCAAGTCTATCAAAGACGTTGAAGGTTTCTTGCCTGAAATTGTAGAGAGCTACAAAGCTCGGCTCGACCTAAAACTGGCCGAAATAAAAGACAAGCTTGACCCAGCAAGGCTAGAACAAGAGCTCGTCATCTTCTTACAAAAAACCGACGTGGCTGAAGAGTTAGATCGCCTAAATGTACATATAGAAGAGGTCAGCGCCGTGCTCGCCAAGCCAGAAGCGGCCGGCAAGCGCCTAGATTTTTTAATGCAAGAGCTTAACCGTGAAGCAAATACACTGGGGTCGAAGTCACAAGACCCAAGGCTAACCAAAGCGTCGGTTGATCTGAAGGTGTTGATCGAGCAGATGCGTGAGCAGGTTCAAAATATAGAATAAGCGCTCAACCTCGGTAGTATTGCAACGGCGAGCGAGCTTTAATTATTTATAGTTAACACCAATAATAAGTTCAGCATTGATCGTTTTTAAGGAATATCAATAGTTTAAATGTGAGGTAATTTTGAAAAAAATTGACTTTTTGTAATAAATTGTCATAAAGTGTGTCGCAGAAGTTACAGCACAAGGAATACACGGACAGTAGTGGCAACGTTACAAACTCCTGACTTATTTCATGTGTCGACTCTCATAAAATAATAATAAGTACACACAGTTGAGGCGGGTTGGGTAGTTTTGAATAAACTAGCGCATTATTTTCTTGTTGGGGCTTTTTCGGTTTTTCTAGTGCTTAACAGTACGACAAAAGCTGAGGCCGATGAACGCGTGTTCTCTGAGTATCAATACGATGAGGTCGGTAATATTATTTCGCGTCGCCAAGATAAGTCCGGCGCGGCACCCAGTGTTGACGCGGTTACTCCATCAACTGTTCGCCAAAATCAAACGCTTAGCATTACGCTCACTGGTCAAGGCCTACGTGGTGCAAGGCTGGGTGAGCAAAATGACTTCTTTACCTTTTCAAATATTAGTTCAACTAACGAGCAGCTGCAGTTCACCTTAGCGGTTGACAAAAACGCTGACCAAGGCTCAGCTCAAGTATCGGTTTCGACAGGATTGGGAGCGGTATTTTTTAGTTTGAATGTTTTAAGTGAATTACCCGACTTGCGGGTTTTTCCAACGCCTATTACGCTTAATCCGAATGCAGTTCACCCATTAAATATCTCTTTGTCGGCAATAGACGTGCTAGATCACGTGGTTAACGTCACCGTAGCTGACTCATCGGTTGCCACGGTGTCGGCGAGTCAACTGAACTTTACCCAAGGCAGCATTGCAGTTGATGCCCCGTTAACGATAATGGCAATCGCTAATGGCGCTACATCATTACGTTTTGAATCTGATACCTTAGATAACCAGACATATACCATTCGAGTATCGGATGATTCATTTGTCTTAGAACCTGGTTCAACCCATTCATTTAATTCACGGGCCGTCGGAGTAAATAGGTTGTTTATTCCACCTCCACCCGATCTAGTCGCGCAAGGCCCGTTTGTCGCTGAATTGCGAATCAATAAGTTGTTTACTCCAGATGACTCGCCAGATTTAACTAATACCGCCTTCGCAAACTCTGTTGGTGTATTGAAAGGCCGCTTTCATCTGCCTGCTAACCCCAAAGCGATTGGCGCCGGTGCTCAAAACGTGAGCGTTACAATTGAAGGCAACGGTTTGGCTAATATTGATACAGTCGAACTCATTCCTAATGACAATACGGTATTAAGCAATGTAATAGCAGCCACAAATGGTGAGTCAATCACTTTCGATTTAAGTGTTGATGCTGACACGCCTTTAAGTTTAAGAACACTTTCGTTGCAAGATGCGGCTGGTAATATTCCCGCCTCAACAGCGCAAGCTGGCCGCGTCTATATTGGCGGCGCAGCGCCCGTGATTGAGTCGGTTACGCCAATTTATTTGAATCGTGGTGATGTTCGCACCATCACTGTAAGAGGTGTAAACCTACAAACAGTGCGTGGTCTGCGTTTTGATAACAACGATAATTTAATTTTCTCCAGCGCCACGGTAGCAGGTGATGGTCGTTCATTAACCTTTGGTCTTGAAGTGATTGGGTTCGCCACGCTTGGCCCAAGAGCGGTGATTTTAGAATCGTTATTAGGTGACAGTGTTGCGTTGCATAGTGCGGCGAATATTATCAACTTAGAAGATCGCCCGCCAAATGTGCTTGGCCCTATTGTTTCGCCAAGTGTCGGCATCAATAAGCAAGTAGCCTCAACTGGGCCTGAAACAACTGAGTCGGTTGCGCGCTCAACTGTAGTGGGCGTTTCAAAAGGCAGCACGCTTGTTTTAATTACCCCAAATTCGAGAGCGCAAGGCGCTAGCGTCACACTGCAATTAAGTGGTGTTGGCTTGAATGACGTCATCAGTGCTGAATTTGAACCGGCCGTTGGCATCACGGTTGGTGACTATATTGCCAGCGCCGACGGTACTAGTGCGACATTAGCAATTGATGTTGCCAACGATGCCGAAACCACGGTGCGCAAGCTGGTGTTACTAACTAGCTCGTCGGCCTTAAGTGCCCTCGCTAGCGCCGATAGGTTTACTATTACACTACCAAAACCCGAAATTAGCTCAGTAAGCCCTTTATTGGTTGATCGCAGTGAAATTGTCGTGCCAATTACCATTAGAGGTGAGTTGCTAAACGACGCCTCGTTAGTAACGATAATTCCCAATGCCGGGGTCACCGCATCGGTGCCGATAGCATCACTTGATGGCCGCAGCGTAAGCGTATCACTAACCATCGCGCCAGACGCGCCCTTAACGCCGCGCATCATTCAACTAACTACACCCGGTGGCGTTACCGAACCAGCCGCAATGTTAAGTAATACCATCAATTTGGTAGAAGGTATTAACAGTGTGGTAACACCTATTATTTCAGCGCAAGTTGGCGTGTTAAGAGAAGTAACACCTGTTCCACAAGCCAGAGAAGTAAATAGTATTTCGGTAGGCGTTGGCTTAATAAAACAATTTACTCCCGCTGTTAGTACGCCTCAGGCACGGTTTGCCTATAGCAGCACTGTTGGTCTAAGCAAAGGCCCTACTGCATTCCTGATTAGCCCGACGGTTTTACCAATCAACACGCAAGGCCAAACGATTGAAGTAACCGGGACTAATTTAGATGATGTGGTAACGGTGCAAACAATACCGGCAGACGGTGTCACGCTAACTGGCCCAGCGATCATCTCGGCTGATGGCACGCGAGTCACCTTTAGCGCAACGGTAGCGAGTGATGCACCGCAAACATCACGCCGCATAGAATTGCTTACCGCTAGTGGTGCAGTGCCATTCCTAACGCCTGCGAGTTCACAATTAGTAATCACCAGCTTGCAGCCTCAATTAGAGTCAATTACCCCAATTCAGCAAGTTCGCGGCGCGACCTTCACAATGACTGTTCGCGGCATCAATTTGAATAATGTGCAGTCAATACAAGCGACACCCGCTAACGGCATTCAGTTTGGCACACCAGTTGTTGCCGCAGATGGTCGCTCTTTCACTGTTGCGGTTATTATTGATCCAGCCGCCTCAACCGAACAGAAGGTGATTACCGTCACCACTAATGCTGGCACTACCACCTCGGCGGCGATGCCCGAAAATACCTTCACTGTCATCAGTGAATAAATCAAATTCTTATTTAACGCGCTATTAGCAAACAGGAGGCAACCTAAATGACTAATAAATTAAACTCAAACGCCCGAAAGAGTACCAAGGCATTGCTAGCAGGCGGCTTATTGTCGTTAGCAAGCACAAGCTTTGCATTCGACAGCGGCAGCACTGGCGCTGATGGCGCATTTTCCCCCCAAGTGGATACCACGCTTCAGTTACCTGAAGACGGTATTTTTAATTATACAACGGTCAATATTCCTAGTGGGATTACTGTTCGGTTTGAGAGAAATACCACTAATACGCCTGTTGTGATTCTGGCCTCAGGTGATGTGACTGTAGCCGGGGTTATTAATATCTCTGGTAGCAATGCTACCGCTTCTTCTGCATTTGGTGATGGTAATTTGGGGGATGATGGCATACCAGGCCAAGGTGGCCCAGGTGGTTTTGATGGAGGGCAAGGTGGAACTCTAGAGAATCCTGTCGGTGGAAATGGCTTAGGCCCAGGGGGCGGTTTTGGCGCGACTCAATTGTCAGGCGCATTTGGTTGTCCAGGCACAGGGGCTGGTTTTTCGCAAAATGGTGGAAGAGAGACTGATTGCTCGTTTGCATCAGTGGGCGCACAATATGGTAACACTAGTTTACAGCCACTTATTGGCGGCTCTGGCGGCGGAGGTGGGCGAGCTGGAACAATCTTTGGTGGTTCTGGTGGCGGCGGTGGTGGCGGCGCAATAATGATCGCGAGTAGTGGCGTTGTTACGGTTTCAGGGAGCGTTTTTGCAAATGGCGGTTCTGCGGGTAGAACCAGTGGCACTGGAAGTGGCGGTGTCGGTGGTGAAGGTAGTGGCGGTGCCATTAGAATTGTCGCGACAACTATTGCAGGTAATGGAACAATTCAAGCTGTAGATAATGCTATAGCCATAGTTAATGCTTCAAATACACGTTTAGACTCTGGTGCAGGGTCCGACGGTAGAGTTCGTTTAGAAGC
>JALZVW010000144.1 GCA_023301745.1 Arenicella sp.
TTTATGCTCAGTAGTTACCTGCCATCAGCCTCAATCATGAACTCGGTTGGGCTGGCAGGATTAGCTGCTGCTATGGGCTCCATGCCTTTGCGGCATTAGTAAATCCATTTATGTCAGTAGGCTTGCTGTTCATCGTACATGCCTCGATAATACCCCTTTATGGTTGAGGCTCTTAAGTTGTTAAAGGCTTAAGTTGTTAAAGACTTAAGTTGTTAAAGGCTTAGTTTGTTAAACGCTCCAATTAAACACCTCTCAGTTAAAGCCAAAACTGAAATCTGCATGTCTACGCTATTATGAAAAATCAACCAGACTGGTGGGACCCTTATTCTTGCCAGCCTTATAAAATGCAAGACGAAGACAAGCCGCGTTCAGGTTTTGCTAATGTGTGGGAATACACTAAGGTGGCCGGGTCTAACCTGATTGGCTTGCCAGCCATTACCTATCAAACTTTGGCACTGAAAAAATCCCCCGCGAATATCGCGGCCGATCAATTTGTAGGCCTAAGCATTGCGCCAGACGAGCAATATCAGTCTGCTTTGATCGAGATGGTTGAAGAACTCGGTGTGAAACAGTTGCTAATTCGCATACCAAGTTGGGATGTGGCCGCGTTAGATGATTACGTTCGCTTCTTAGAGTTATTTCCAAACAATGAGTTTGTGATCAACATTCTTCAAAGCCGGGATAGTGTTAATAACCTCGGTGAGTGGCAACAACAGGTTGCTGGCATCATTCGGGCAACCGGGCACATCACTCAAACGTTTTGGATTGGTAACGCGGTGAACCGCACTAAGTGGGGGTGTGTGCATTCTGGGCAAGCGCTGGATTTGCAGGTCGCGGTAGAAGAATTGCGCAGTGAGTTCACTGATTTGACGCTATTGGGTTCGTCGGTGATCGATTTTGAACCATTGGTAAGTTGGCGCACATTATGGAACTTTAGAAAATTTCACTTACAAGGTAATGCGGCATTATTGTATGTAAATCGGCGGCATTCGCCTTATGGTACTCAGTATGGTGTCTTCGATTTGGAGAACAAGCTGCGCTTGGCTAAAGCCATGACCAAGCTGTCGAATCGTTGCGATGATAGTTTGTGGATTACCGAAACCAATTGGCCATTGTTAGACACTAAGCCTTATACACCGAATTCAGGCAACCCAACTCGAACCGTTGATGAAGCAACCCAAGCTAAGTACTTGAAGTGGTATTACCAAATTGCATGGCAAACTGGCTGGGTAGATAGAGTCTATTGGTGGCAACTGATCAATCCTGGCTATGGCTTGGTGGATCATCGAGCCGGGCACTTGCGAAAGATGCCCTCCTATTATGCGTTTAAAGAATTAATCGATGGTGAGCTGAGTCTCGAGCCTGGTAGTGACTAACCAGGCCTCTAAAGCTTAAGAGGTCTGGCCTGGCGATTATGTTTATCGCTCTATCTTAGTAACCCCGTTTTCGCCACCTAGCAGTAAGACATCAGCGCCACGCTGAGCAAATAATCCATTAGTGACAACGCCGGCTAATTGATTTATCTGACGTTCCAATTCAACTGGGTTGTCTATTGTTAGATCATGAACATCGATTATAAGGTTGCCGTTATCTGTTATTACGCCGTCTCGTAAAATCGGGTTGCCGCCAAGCTTTACTAGCTGGCGAGCAATATACGACTTAGACATCGGAATAACTTCGATCGGTAACGGAAATGCACCGAGTGTGCCGACTAACTTTGAATCATCAGCGATGCATACGAATTTATCACTCGCGGCCGCAACAATCTTTTCTCGAGTTAATGCCGCGCCGCCGCCTTTGATTAAATGTAAATGCTTAGTCGATTCATCGGCGCCGTCAACATACACCGGAAGACTACCGACTTGGTCTAGTTCATAAACTTTAATGCCATGGCCTCGTAAGCGTTCGGCTGATGCTTGCGAGCTTGCAACCGTGCCATCGATTTTGTTTTTCATTTTAGCTAGCTCGTCAATAAATAAGTTAGCGGTTGAGCCAGTGCCAACACCGACAACCCAGTCCCATTCAATGTATTCTATAGCCGCTTTCGCTACGAGTAATTTGGCTTCTTCTGAGGTCATGATGTTTACACTCTTTGGTAGGTAACGTAATCGAACGTCGGGTCGGTATCGGTATTATGTTTGCGTATGATTTCTTTAAATTCACCGCCGGAAAAGTTCGGAAAAAAAGTATCAGCAATTGGCGCGTCAGCGACTTCGGTTATTTCTAATGATGTAGCGTAGGCCAAAAATAGCTTATAAATTTGGCCGCCACCGATGATGAATATTTTGTCGGCGCCACTTTCTTTCGCAAGTGCTAATGCGGCGTCAATTGAGCTGGCTACGCTGACCCCGTCGGCTTGCCAATCGCTGTTGGCCGTGAGCACAATATTTAAACGACCTGGGAGTGCGCGACCAATCGAGTCATATGTTTTGCGACCCATTACGATCGGCGAGCCCATGGTGATTTCTTTAAAGCGCGGTAGGTCACCAGGCAAATGCCAGAGCAGCTCATTGTTATGACCCATTTCGCCATTCTCGCCAACGGCGGCAATTAATATGATTTCCATTAGACCGCCACCGGTGCTTTGATTGCCGGGTCGGCGATGTAATCAAGTAACTCGAAGTCTTCAAATCTGAAGTCGAATAAGCTGTTCACATTGGGATTGATTTTCATTGTTGGTAGGTCACGTGGCTTGCGACTCAATTGCTCGCGTACTTGCTCTTCGTGATTACTGTAAATATGCACATCGCCAAAGGCATGCACAAAGTCGCCGAGCTCAAGCTCGCAGACTTGCGCTACCATCATGGTAAGAAGTGCGTAGCTGGCAATATTGAACGGCACGCCTAAGAATAAATCGGCGCTGCGTTGGTATAGCTGACAGCTGAGTTTATTGTCGTGAGATACGTAAAACTGAAATAGGGTATGGCATGGCGGTAAGCCTGCTTTGGCCATTTCTTCAATCTCGGCTGGGTTCCAAGCGGAGACAATTAATCGACGCGAGGTTGGGTTGGTTTTAATTTCATTAATCACCCATGAGAGTTGATCAATGCCCGAAAAGTTGCGCCATTGCTTACCATAAACTGGCCCAAGTTCGCCCCACTGATCGGCAAATTCTTTACTGTTTTGAATATTGATAACAAATTCGTCTAGCCGCTCTTGCCACTCGCAGGAATGTTTTTCTAAGGTGCTAAAACCGTTTTTGTTCAAGTAGCTTTGAAATGGCCACTCATTCCAGATGCTGACATTATTATCGACCAAATATTTGATGTTGGTATCGCCACGCACAAACCAAAGTAGTTCATGAATGATGGCACGCAAGAATACCTTCTTAGTGGTGAGTAACGGAAACCCTGTGGCCAAATCGCAGCGGATTTGTCGGCCGAATACGCTGCGTGTGCCAGTGCCAGTGCGGTCATCTTTACCAATGCCGTTGTCGTATACGTCTTGCAGTAGGTCTAAATACGCTTTCATGTCCGTAGTCTAGTTGTTCTCACGTGCAATCGCACGATACGCAATATCGGTTCGGCAAAACATGCCGTCCCACGAAATTCTTTCGATCGATTGGTAGGCTAAGTGTTGTGCTTCGGTTACCGACGAGCCGAGCGCCGTAACACATAAAACGCGGCCGCCACTGGTAACCACCTTGCCATCTTTTAAGGCAGTGCCAGCTTGAAATGTTTTACAGGCATCAGTGTCGCAATTATCCAAACCCGAAATGACCAGGCCTTTGGCATAGCTTTCAGGGTAGCCGCCGGCGGCAAGCACTACGCCAACGGCGGCGCGTTCATCCCACTCGGCGGTCGTGGTGTCAAGTTTGTTATCAAGCGCCGCTAGGCACAACGCCGCCAAGTCAGATTTTAGCCGCATCATAATGGGTTGCGTTTCTGGATCTCCAAAGCGGCAATTATATTCAATTACCTTCGGTACACCTTCTGGGCTGATCATTAAGCCGGCGTATAAAAAGCCAGTATATGGGTGGCCTTCAGATTGCATGCCTTTAACGGTGGGTAAGATAACCGTTTGCATGATGGTGTCGTGCATCTCTTTTGTTACAACCGGCGCTGGTGAGTACGCGCCCATACCACCCGTGTTGGGGCCTTTATCTTGATTGTCACGTGCTTTATGGTCTTGCGATGTCGCCATCGGCAATACGTTATCGCCATCAACCATGCAAATAAAACTGGCTTCTTCACCGGCTAAAAACTCTTCGATCACAACGCGCGCGCCGGCGTCGCCAAACTTGTTGTCGAGCAACATATCTCGAGCGGCACTTTGAGCTTCTTGCACGCTGTGCGCTACGATTACGCCTTTGCCGGCCGCTAAGCCATCGGCTTTAACTACAATCGGTGCACCGATTTCGGCAATATAATCACAGGCGAGGTCTGCGTCAGTAAATACTTGATATGCCCCCGTTGGAATTTCATACTTGGCTAGAAAATCTTTGGTAAACGCTTTTGAGCCTTCGAGTTGTGCCGCTCCTGCCGTTGGGCCAAAGCATTTTAAGTTGGCTTCTCTAAAAGCGTCAACGATGCCGCTTACCAGTGGCGCCTCTGGGCCAACAATCGTTAGTTCAATATTGTTGTGTTGTGCGAATGTGACTAAGGCCGCTATGTCATCAGACCCAATCGCTACATTAGAGACTTTTTCTTCGCGTTCACTTCCAGCGTTGCCTGGGGCAACCAGCACTTGCGATACGTCCTTGGACTGAGCAACTTTCCACGCGAGAGCGTGCTCGCGGCCACCGCTGCCAATAATTAGTACTTTCATAGAGATATGTTCGACGTTAGCTTAGTCTTTAGATGAATGTTCAGAACGTGGATTTTACCTTGTGAGCGCTCAAATGTCTCGGATTTGCAGGCCCATTAGCATTGAATCTAATGGTAATTCAATCCGGTCATAAAAGATTTTGTAATCTGATGCCTAGTTCATGATTGAGTTTCATATGCACGGGAATCTGCATTAAACACTTGCTGCGCTTCTTTTGGTGCTTTGTAAATTTAAAGAGAGTGCTTGATCAATACACATTCAATTAGCTTCCCTTTAATTGGGGCATCTAAGCCTAGCGATTAGTTTATAGATCCTGCAAAGCCAAGTTGGCGCCAAGCCTCATACGCCAAGATCGATACCGAATTCGATAAGTTTAAACTACGGTTATTCGGTTTCATTGGTATCACAAGCCGATCATGCTCTGGGATAGAGTCCATCACTGAAGGTGGAAGCCCTTGCGTCTCAGAACCGAAAAGTAGTGTGTCGCCATTTTTGAATTCGACGTCGGTGTATGTTGTCGAGCCTTTGGTTGTAATCGCAAATATGCGCTTTGGTTTTACTGTTTCTATAAAAGCATTGTAGTTAGCGTGGCGAACTACTTTGGAAATGTCGTGGTAATCCAGACCGGCACGACGCAGCTGTTTTTCTTCAAAATCGAAGCCTAAAGGTTCGATTAGATGAAGCTGGAACCCTACGTTTGCAGACAGCCTAATGATGTTGCCTGTATTTGGAGGTATCTTGGGATTGTGAAGAACAACATGAATCATATTTTCTAGTAGAGCTGGTGTTGGCTGGAGATAGAATACACCAATATTAACCAAGCTCTGTAGGGAAATAATGTTCGCAGAAGAAAGCGATATGCGGCTGCTTAGTTGTCGGATACATCTTAGTTGTCGGATACATCACGAATTGCATTAAGCAAATCTTCAGGCACCTCGCTCGGCACTTGTGTATCGTTGTACGGAAAAAATGCCTCACCTGCCTTGATAGTAGCGATGTAAGTTTTCATGAAGTTCCTGCACATTGGGCAAACCTTCATATGACGCTCAAATAAGAGCACTTGTTTATCGCTTAGCAGATTCTCGGTGTAATCAATAACAAAGTCATTGAATTCGCGGCAGGTAATCATGCGAGGCGATACTCTCAAGTACCAAGATCCAAGTGGTTTCATGGGCTTTATAAGGCTCTCAATGCTGCTTCGTATTCGTTGGTTTATAATCATTTTCACTTCCGTATGTTGGCTGGAAAAAAATAGTCGTTGAGCTCGGCTTTTAGCCTGATTCGAGCGCGATGTATTCTAATTTTGGTATTGCTTTGCGTTATGTTGAGCATCTCAGAAATTTCGCGAATAGAGAATCCTTCAAAGTCCTTTAGCAGTATGGCTACACGATGTGAGTCATCGAGTAGCGTCATTGCTTTTTCTACTTGCTGCAAGCCTTCGTTGTTAAGGATTTCTTGCTCAGGATTAGATAGGTCGGCCCAAACTGGGGTGTCTAAGAATCCGTACTTATCATAACTAGTAGGATCTTCAAGGGTGTCATTGAAGAGACACATTTTTTTATTCTTGTGCAACAGATCTATGGCCTTGCGAATGATTATTCGGTACAGCCATGCGGGGAGGGCTTTGGGGTCGTTGATTGATTCTAAATTTAGGTGTGCGGCTAAAATCCCTTCTTGCACAGCATCTTCGGCTAAGCTTGAGCACTTGACGTAGGCATAACACTTTTTGAGATAGAGCGAGTAATTTTGCTTTACCGTTTGTACGAAAACAGCGTTTGATATTTTCGGATTTGGGTCGCTAATATGCAATATGTTGGCTCGAGTGCGGTTTTGGCATGACGTTGGCGTTTCGCTGCAGAGTTCATGCCGAGAAGAGTCTTCTGGCTTACTGATAAGATTAGAAAATATTTATCGAGCCCTTAGCTTAGCTCATTCTGAGTAACAATTATCATAAGCTTTTTAAATTGTTTGGCGAGGGCTGAGAGTCGTTTAGTTCGAATAATTTGTAACCAAATGGGTATTCATGCAGTCTACTGCTTAACGATCTGGTTTGTTGCTTAATAAATCGAGGGTCTACTTTCACGGTAGCCGCTGATTGTCGAGCTTGAGTATATAGCGAAAATTATCAATGTTGGTGTTATACAAAGCAAGTTAAAGGGCATTTCGCGTGATCAATGAACGTCATTTAAATCAAATTAGGTGCTTAGCTTTAGCGCCTTAACGAACGAGATTATGAAGAATATAGTAATTGTTACAGGCATCATTGGGCTATTGGCTTCGATACTGACCGGTGTAGGAGAGTACTTGCTGCACTATGACCCCTTGGCTCGATTTAGCGAAGGCGGGTTTGATTTTATGCAGGGCATTAGTACGTATCGCACTACAGTAGGCCATTTCTTTGGTGTGTTTGGCGCGACTCTCTATTTAATCGGCTGTCACCATATATACCTTATGCTTCGCCCTGCGGGTGAGCGTGCTGCCCAAGCGGCATTCTGCATAAGTGCATTCGGATTTATTGTGGGTGCTGTCTGGATTGGCTCACGCGCAAGCATTTCCGCTTTGGTGCAGCTGCCGGCAACGCCTGAAATCGCGCAACTGATTGAACTATATGATTTACGTTACGAAACATTATTGACCGTTGTTCGAATTACCACGTTAGTTCTCTCGGCGTTATTTATTTGGCTAACCCTAACTGGGCGCTCTAACTACCCAAAATGGATGGCGATTTTCAGCCCAATTATCTTGATCTTAGCGAGCTTTATTATCTACGTTATTGCACCTCAAGTTGGTAAGCACCTAATGCCAATTGCGCTTAATGTGGCCTTTTTCATCTTCTTTTCGCTCTCGCTATACCACGCAAGAGTTGACAACCCAAGAGTGCTATAACCATGTCAATTTCAAAATTAGTTAAATCAATACTGTGTTACCTGACAATCATTGTCTTGGCGTTGATCGCCGGTCTTTTTTGGCTTACCGCTAACGATCGCGC
The DNA here is from genome assembly GCA_023301745.1 of Arenicella sp. GTDB lineage: Bacteria > Pseudomonadota > Gammaproteobacteria > Arenicellales > Arenicellaceae > Arenicella. The sequence goes on from JALZVW010000144.1 coordinate 7,757, forward strand.
GATAGATTATGATGTGAGCACTGACGGTCTTGAGATTCCAACTTTCGAAGAGCAAACCATCGACTTTGTGCCGAGCTACGATAAGGCAAAAACCGTACCGTTTACCGCGAGCGCGATCATCGATATCGACGGAGATGGCATCGAAGAGGTTTTTCTTGGCGGTGGGATAGACCAAGGAGATGTTTTTTATCGCTTTGAAAATGGAACGTTTCATGACATTACGGCACAAACAGGCTGGTCAAAGAAAACACCAGACAAGACTTTTGGCTCAGTCGCTCTAGACTTAGATAACGATGGCGATACTGACTTATTAATTGCTCGTCAATCCGGTGTTTGGCGCTACGATAATAAGGACGGCAAGTTCTCTGGTGTGCGCTTAGAGTTAAACCTCGATGAGAAGTCAGTTCCCTTATCCGTTGCCGTTAGCGACCTTAACCGCGATGGGTTGTTTGATATGTATGTGGCGGCCTATATCGCAAGAAAACATGTACAAGGCGAGACCATATTCAATGAAGTCTATGGTGGTATAAGTGCTCTGTACCTGAATAAGGGTAACAATCAATTCGAAGACATCACGAAGCAATCGGGCTTGTATTATCAACACAATGCTTTTCAAGGCATTTTCATCGATGTTGATGGCGACAGTTTAGAAGACTTAGTTGTGGCACATGATACTGGCACGGTTAAAACATGGAAGAATCTCGGAGGCCTTAAATTTAAAGACATGCCTAATCCAACGACCGATTATTTTTCTTACCCTATGGGCATTGGCGTTACTGATTACAATAATGATGGAGATCCTGATTTCTACTTCTCAAATGTCGGCAGTACGACACCTGACGCGATTGTGCGAGGAGACTTGCGCGATGATCAAGTGCTGAGTAAAAAGTGGATTATGTTTGAGAA
>JALZVW010000145.1 GCA_023301745.1 Arenicella sp.
GCCTCATTGATTTGCGCTTGTCGATAGCCTTCTGACGTGGTTACCGCAACTCGTCGTTGACGTTCTGCGGCCATTTGTTTTTCCATTTCATCAAGAATGGTTGACGGTGGTGAGATGTCTTTGATCTCATAACGCAACACCTTAGTACCCCAGGCTTCAGATGCTTCATCAATGGCATTTGTGACAATCGCATTAATGCTTTCCCTAGACTCAAAGGTGGCATCTAGCGAAATTTTACCAATTTCAGCACGCATTGTTGTTTGTGCCAGTTGAGTGATTGCGAAACGCAAATTCTCAACGCCGTAAGAGGCCGACTTAGGGTCCATGATTCGAAGGTATAAAACGCCATCAATGCCCAACGGCACATTGTCTTTAGTGATGGCCTGTTGCTCTGGCACGTCAATCGCAAATTCCTTCAATGAATGCTTATACGCAACTCGATCTAAAAATGGTATCAGCAGGTGAAACCCGGCTTCGAGTGTCGAGGCGTATTTGCCAAGCCGTTCAATTACGTACGCAGAATTTTGCGGTACGATGCGAATGATATTCTTAAAAATAAGAATCAAAATAATTGCGCCGGCAATTACAAATCCTAAATTTTCCATATAGATCTCCTTGATTGATGTTGGCTTTTTCTAACTAACGTTAAAAAAATGGGGGCGAAATCGAATTTTTCAAATGGTAATAGTATGGCAATATTACTCGAAAATGGCTCTTCCTTGCCTTTTCTATTTAGCGAAATATGCCTTTTCATCAAGGTCAGCCGACATTAGTAGTCTAAATAAGTGGCATTACATTTAAAGATCCGACCGTATGAATTGGCACGCTTTATGCTTGTCTAAAAGATAGCGGGTAAGCCATGAACGAGGTTCTAAACAACCTTGACGTTTAGAGCCAGCAATGTTGGGGCTTCGCGCTGATTTGTTAGGGAGGGTTGGTGAAAATAGATTTTCGTAATTGATTTGTTTTGCACTTCTTCGGTGCAGTGATTAGACGAAGTGCAAAATAAAGGTCAATTGAACTTTTTCGGGGGGGAAAGTGGGGGCCAGTTATGGTTAGTTTTTTTGGTAGGTACACAGCGATTATTATCACAATCGCTATCTTCTTAGCATCTGTGCTTAGCGTGCTAGGGTTAAATTTTTACACCTCATATCAAACGGAGTTGACCGCCGAGGCGGTCAATATTGCCGGGCGTCAGCGAATGCTATCGCAACGTGTTGGGAAGTCGCTTAGCAATTTGAATTTCAACTATCGGCGTCAGTTAGACGTATCTAGCGACTTAGCCGAGCTAAAACAAGCATCTGCTCTTTTTGACCGATCTCTGCGTGCATTTAACGAAGGCGGTAAAACCAGCTCGACAAAACTCGGAGACACGGTTCTAAGCCCAATTAGTGACCCGCAGGGAATCACGATCTTAGAGCAGGCAAACCAACTTTGGGGGCCGTTTTACCTTGATCTGTCCAACATGCTCAGTCAGTTAGAAGGGCCGAATAGCGACCCAGGTTCTCAAACTTCGATTGACGCTTTGCTTAGACAGAATGTTGTGTACGCACGAAGCAATATCAATACTCTCTTGAAACTTATGAATGACCTTACTAATTACCAAGAAGGTATCGCTACGAGCGCGGCCAATCGATCGCGGCTTATTCAAAGTATGGGTATTGTCGGAAGCCTGATTTGTTTTGGCATTATCTTATTTCTTATCTTCGGGCAGCTCAGGTCTGCGGATCGAAGAGCCTCAATGGCTCGTCGTGAAACCAGTCAAATCTTTGAAACGGTTAATCAAGGGCTGTTCTTGATTGATAAGAATTTCAATATGGGCTTACAGCAATCAAAAGAACTCGAGAGGATATTTTCGACAACATCATTAGCGGGCAAGAATTTTAACGACTTTATTAGCAGCATCGTCAGCAACAATGATTTGGAGAAAGTTCAGCGTTATATCAAGCTTCTGTTCGACCCTCATAAAAAACAAGGTCTGCTGTATCACTTAAATCCCTTGAATAGACTGGCCGTTCAAATAGAGCACTCAGGTGAACTGCAAAGTAAGTATCTTCGATTTTCGTTCTCTAGAGTGATAAATGACGGAGTTATCGACGGAATACTGACGTCGGTCTCGGATATTTCTACAGAGGTGAAACTCGAAAGTGATCTTGTTGAAGAAACTAAGCGCAGTGAACAACAGCTGCAAATGGTAAGTACATTGCTCAGCGCTGATGCTGAAATGTTGCCAGAATTCATTAGTAGCAGCGATAGATCTTACGAGAGGATCAATCAAATTTTACGTAATCCAGCGCGCAGCTCAGATGATTTCAAAGCTAAAGCCGATTCAGTGATGACTCAAATTCATTCAATAAAAGGTGAAAGTGCGGCCTTGGGGCTTAGTTTGATCGCCGATACCTGCAACAATATTGAAACACAGGTTGATACATTATTGAATAAGAGTTCGATTGGCGGAGAAGACTTTCTATCACTTACTATTATGCTTGATCGTCTGATATCCACCAACGAGCAAATGAAATCCGTGTTGTCTGTGGTGTCAAATTCGTCGATGAACGAGGTTCAAAGACAGCAGCCAGTGGGCGATGCTAATAAGCTTTTTGCTCTCGGCGAAGAAGTGGCTTTACGGCAAGGGAAAAAAATTAACATGGCTGTAGCCGGGTTTGATGCTTCGTGTTTAACCACCACTGTTCGCAAGGACCTTCTGTCGTTGGCAAGTCAATTACTTCGTAATGCGGTTAGCCACGGAATAGAGTCAATTGCCAAGCGTCAAGCGGCAGGTAAGGCCGCTGAAGGCAAAGTGAGTTTGTCTTTGTCTAGGCAAACTGATGGAATTTCAATACTCACTTGTGAGGATGATGGCTATGGCGTAGATTTTGACGCTCTTACGAGAAAAGCCCTTGAGCAAGGCCTGATTGATGCGCATCTAAGTAACAGTATTACTCATCAACAACTGCTGAATTTAATGCTTCAGCAGCGACTCTCTAGTACTCATGTCGTTGACATTGATTCTGGACGAGGCGTTGGACTTAATGTTGTTGGTTCGATCGCAAGGAGGCTAGGTGCCAAGGTTTCGTTGCAGACTCTGTCAGGCTCTGGTACTAAGTTTATCATCAGAATTCCAGCAACAGCCATCAAGAGAGTGAGCCATGATTAAGCTGATGATCGTAGATGACTCCAGGCTAATTCGCCGAAAGATCGGGCGAGAGTACGATTCAACAACATTTTCATTAGTCGGCATGGCTGAAAATGGCGTCGACGCGTTGAAGCTCTTCGCTCGCACTAGGCCAGACGTTGTAACAATGGATTTAACTATGCCAGAACTCGACGGAATAGCTTGCATTGAACAGCTTATAGCACGAGATCCGAGCATTAGAATATTGGTTGTTTCTGCGTTAAATGACACCGCCACTGGAATCGAAGCGGTTGAGAAGGGCGCAATGGGCTTCATTAATAAACCGTTCACTAGTGCTGATATCAAGGCAGCGCTAACTGAAATTATTAACGATTAGACTATTGAGGAGCGATCTATGAAAGAAGAAAATCTCAGAGTGTTTTTAAATAGTATTGTCCATTTTTTTGGTCATACTTCTGATGCTAATGTCGTTGTTGGTAGTCCCTATTTGATCGACAGCATTGGCGATGCGTATGCTGAGTATACGGGTCTAATTTCTATTTCTGGCCAGTATCATGGAGTGTGCTATTTTTCTGCACCAGCGATCCTTCTCCGTCATTTGATTCTTTCGGTTGGTGAAACCGATACCTCAGAGCCGATGATGCGAGATGCGGTTGGCGAAGTGGCCAACGTTCTTTCAGGCAATGCGCGTAAAGAATTTGGCCATGGGTTTAATATCTCGGCGCCGCACGTTACTAGAGGTCTCCCGAATATTGGAAAATCGCAAGACGGTGAACGTATTTACGCGATCCCGATTAGTTGGAAATCCTATAAAGCAACACTGGGGATCTCTCTTCACTAAAGAGTTAAAGCCTCATATTTGAGCTGCGTCAATGTGCCTGTCAGCGCCTAATGCTAATTTGTGTT